>CAYJPF010000069.1:0-13197 GCA_964372025.1 uncultured Peptococcaceae bacterium
TAGACTTAGGATCTAGCGGGAAACCGTGGGGGTTCGACTCCCTTCACGCGCACCAGGTATGATGGTCGGAATAGATGTCACTTGCGAGAAATCGCAGGTAAACACATCTATTCCGGCCATTTTTTGCGCCTAAAACAGCGTTTTTTGAGAGTGCTGTTTTACAGATGTCATTTGCGGTTTTTAGGGCTTGCATGGATTCGAACGGCCACGCTAGTGGATAATTTAATATTTCGCTATTATTTTTAAGGCAGTGGAGTTTTTGTTTTACTAAACTCTACTGCCTTTTTTGTGTTTTAGGGGTAATTATTATAAGCGTGAGGGGGTGGTTTTATTGCTTGTCGGTTTATAGTTTTAAGCTAATTATAATAAAAACAAAGGAGAATGATTAATGAAATTTGTTACCCGATTAACCCATGCCAATAAGGCTGTCAATGTTTATTTGCCAGTTAAGGAAAAAAAGTTGCAAATGCTTTGCGATGATCTCGGTTTGGCTAATGATATGCAAGCGAAGGTCGTTGTTGATGAGCTGGCTAGCGATGCCCGATTGGAAAAGATATTCAAAGACCAAGAATATGGTTTGAATGAGTTCAATTTTTTAATGCGGCGGCTGGATAGCCTCAATGAAGCGGAGCTATTTTCGAGAAAGAAAATATTAATACCCTAGAGGAAAGCAATGAGGTAATGCTCACCATCTTAGCCGGCCTGGCTCAGGAGGAGCTGAACTCCTTATCCCTTAATGTTAAGATGGGCATACGAATGAGGATGCAGGAATGAGGATGCAGGAAGGCAAAGTTCCTTGGAATTATCGGGGTAATTATGGTTTTAGAAAAGGGGCTGATGGCAAGCCGGAAATCGATCCCGAAAAAGCCGATATTGTGCGACAAATATATGCTTGGTATCTAGCCGGCTATAGCCTAGATAAAATCATCAAAAGCTTATATGAGCGTAATATTCCCAGCCCGTCCAATAAAGAAAAATGGGAAAAATCCACGATTCAAAATCTACTGGAAAATGAGCGAATATGTGGCGATGTTATTCTCCAAAAAACCTTTGTCGAAGACCCAATTAGCAAAAAGGTTAGGAAAAATAATGGCGAATTGCCTAAAATATATATACAAAATAATCACCCGGCAATAGTTGAGAGAGCGGTATTTGAGAAAGTGCAGCTGGAACGCAGTCGCCGTAATAGCAAGCCCAAGATCTGCAAGAAAACCAGCAGCGAAAAAGGTGGCTATAGCAGCCTGTATGCCCTAAGTGAGCTGCTAATTTGCGCCGAATGTGGCAGCCCTTATCGGAGGGTTACTTGGCGCAAAAGGAATGGCGAAAAACAAATTGTCTGGCGCTGTATCAACCGCCTTGATCATGGCAAAAAATATTGCCAAAACTCCCCAACTCTAACCGAAGACAGCCTGCATTATGCGGTAATGACGGCCATTTCCAATAGCTCCGCCGAACGCAAGGAGCTAACCCCTTTGCTAACAGCGCAACTGGAGCAAATTCTCTGGGAGCAGGCAGATAATGGGCTGGATATCGGCGCAATAGAAAGGCAAATTACCGAGATAAAATCGCAGGTGCTGTCGCTGGTTAGCCGAGGCATGGTGGGTGAAAATATGGAGGAAATTGAACGCTTATCCGGGGAAGCTGCTCGCTTAAATGGGCTGCTGATGGAATATAAAACGGCAGGCAATTCAGAGCAGATAATTCGGCAGGAGATAAATGAGATAACCTGTATGTTTGAAACCGGGCATGGGCTATTTGCTGATTATGATAATGACCTGGTACGGCAATTGATTCATACAATTAAGATTAGTAGAGATAATGTGCTTTATAGTTATTTTAAGTGTGGGGTTGAGTTTGAGCAAGTTATTGCGCCGGGGGTGCGGAGGTTGGGTAGTGGTTAGTGTGCAGTTGCATAAAATATCTTTTTATGCTATACTAAAAATATATTTTATTGCAGGAAAATAAATCTATATATGCTAATTTTATATTAAATCTGAAATACTATTACTGGGGTGACTTATATATGAAATTGCCCGTTAGTGTCAGAAACAACAGTTTTGACAAAGTCGGAATAACAAAAGATTGTCAAGATGCGGTTTGCGAATATATTTGGAATGGGTTCGAAGCTAGAGCATCAAAAGTTTGTGTAAATATGGAAGGCACCCCTCTTAAAGAATCTATGGCTCTTTCTGTATCAGACAATGGCACAGGCATAGAATATAGTAACTTAGAAAACACGTTTGGAGCATTTTTGTATTCAGTTAAAAGTGATGCATCGCTCAGGATAAAATCTCAAACAAACAAAGGGAAAGGGAGATTTTCCTACTTATCATTTGCACCTTCTGCTGAATGGACTACAATTTTCTCAGATAATAAGGTTTTGAAAAAATATATAATAAAAGCCAGCAGGCTGGATAAAGTTAATTTTGATATAGATGAGCCATGCACTGATAATAACCTAACTACAACTGGGACAACTGTTTTGCTTCCTCTTAATGAATCGAGCCTTATTAGTCAATTAAGTTATAAAAAGATGGAACAAAAGCTTTTACAAGAATTTGCATGGTATCTTTATTTAAATAATGATAATGATTTTAAACTTACTTATTTAGGAACTGAGCTTGATATATCAAGTTATGTTAATAATGAATTATCTTCAAAATGCATCGAAAAAATAAATGATTTTGACTTTAACATAAATATTATTGTATGGAATCAGCCAGTATCTAATTCTTCTAAAATTTATTATCTGTCAGCAAATACTGAACTTGTAACAACAGAAAACACTTCATTTAATAAAAATATGGTCGGGTTTTATCATGCAGTGTATGTTAACTCAAATTTTTTTAAACAAAATATGTTTTTGCCAAAAGAAGATGAAAGTGGACAAGTTTCACTTAGCAGCGAATCACAAGATCTTAATAAGCCTACTTTTGGCACATTAAAGCAGAAAATTAACATGATGATACGCGAATCATTAAAATCTTTTCTCATACTTAACGCGGAGAAAAGGTTAAATGAAATGGAAGAAAAAGGCAATTATCCAACCTTTAGCAATGATGAATATGGACAGTTAAGAAAAAAAGATTTTGAAGCTGTAACAAAAGAGCTTTACTGTGTTGAACCAAAAATATTTTATAAACTAACCAATGAGCAAGAGCGTTCTATTTTAGGTTTTCTTAATTTATTGCTTTCGTCAGGAGAGCGTGAAAATATTTTAACAATTATAGAACAAGTTACTAGCTTAACCCCAGAACAACGCAAAGATTTTGCAGATATATTAAAACATTCTCAACTACAATATATCATAGATGCTATTAGCATAATTGAACGAAGGATTACTGTTGTTCAATATCTTAAAACAATCATCTATGATTTATCCAAGTTTGCAAATGAAAGAAACCATATTCAAAAAATAATTGAACAACATTTCTGGCTTTTTGGTGAACAATACCATATGCTAACAGCTGATAAAAATATGAAAACGTCATTGAAAGAATATGAAGCAATAACAGAACTGTCAGAATATACAAATGATATACCATTACTTGATGAAACTTGTACTAGTCAGCGAATTGATATATTTCTTTATTCGCAGCGTATACAAGAAGACTGTAGTAGCGAAATGCTTATTGTTGAACTAAAAGCTCCTTATGTAAAATTATCAATAGATGTATACAATCAAATTGTTCGTTATGCTCATACTATAAGGAAAACACCTCGTTTTAATGGAAATAACAGGGTATGGCGTTTTTATGCAATATGTTCAGAAATTGAAAATGATGTTAAGACAAAGTATGCAAATTTCAAGCAGCTGGGAAAAAAAGGTCTAGTTGATATAATTGAAAATTTCGAACTATATGCTCTTTCCTGGGATGATATATTTCAATCTTTTGAGGCACGAAATGACTTCTTGTTAAGTAAACTAAAATTTGATTATTCGCAAATTATAAAAGATGTCAACGGTATTGAAAATATAAAAAAATCTATAACTAGAGCGAATATTTTGACAGAAAATGTTTTATCTATTACTGCAAAATAAATAACATAGTATACTTTTAAAGGTATATGGCAGATATATCAACAGTTGGCTGTTATGAATGATATAGATAAGATTATTAATCGTATTGGCGTTCAAATGTTACCATCAAAAGAAATAGATTGCTTTTTTATTCAATTGCCCGACGATGATAGTGTTTTTAGAATGATTTTTGATTGTGGCTCATATAATCAAAACGGCTACAATCGAATAGTTTATAATCCTCTTGGGATAGATTTTGGTAGATATTATTCCTCCGTCAACAGAAAGAGCATCACAAAGTACATGAACAATATATGAAAGCCAGCATTACTAAGGCTCAATTGGCGAAGAAAGCCGACACAGGCAGTCAATATGTCAACTGTATCATAAAAAAGAGGTTATGTTAGCATAATGTGCCCCAGTCCGTACAATAAAGAAAAATGGGAAAAATCCACGATTCAAAATCTACTGGAAAGTAAGCGAATATGTGGCGAGGTGATTCTGCAAAAAAACCTTTGTCGAAGATCCAATTAGTAAAAAGGTTAGGAAAAATAATGGCAAATTGCCTAAAATATATATTCAAAATAATCATCCGGCAATCGTTGAGAGAGCGGTGTTTGAGAAAGTGACGCTGGAGCACACTCGCCGTAATAGCAAGCCCAAAATCCGCACGAAAACCAGTAGCAAAAAAAGGCGGCTATAGCAGCTTATATACCCTAAGCGAGCTTCTGACTTGTGCTGTATCAACTGCCTTTATCATGGCAAAAGATACTGCAAAAACTCTCCCACCATAGAGGAAGAAAGCCTGCATTATACGGTAATGAGGACAATCTCCAATTGCACCGCTTATAAGCATGTGAGAGAGTCTGATGTGTTGCCTAATTTAAAAGTAAATATGCAATAAAAAACGATATCACTTGGCGGTTGTCTCTTTTTTTAGCAATTTTGATATTATTCAAAAGATGCAATCAACTATGAAAATATATGTCTTTAATAATTATGATAGGCGTATATTGTTTTTTATAGCTTATGATGATATAATTAAACATAACCAGTTTAGAACATGTGTAGCTTGTTGAAATGCAAGAAAAATATGATTTCGTTTAATAAAAAGCAGGTGCAATATGGAAGAATATATCATTTTCAATGGAATAAGAACTCATAACTTAAAAAATATAGATATAAAAATTAAAAAGAAAACTTTGAATCTTATTATCGGACCTTCGGGTAGTGGTAAATCTTCACTGGCATACCACACAATTGCTGATATAGGTATAAACGAGTATATGTCAATGTTCAATGATAGCAAAAATGACCCTGTATACAAAATCAAAGAATACCTAAATATATCACCAACTGTGCCAATCAATCAAAATAATTTTAATCATAACATTCGCTCGACTATAGGAACTTATTTTGGATTAAACACCAAACTGTCTATAATTTTTGCTTCAGCGTTAGGGGTTGATGATAGTTTTTTTGTTTTAAACAAAGAAACTAATACATGTAATTTTTGCCATGGAATTGGCTATGTAAAAGAGTTAGATCGCTTAAGAATTATTGATTTTAACAAAAAGCTTAAAGATAATCCGTTTAAATGTTGGCAAAGGTATAATGATTTCTACTCGAAAATTATTATGAAATTTTGCCAAGAAAAGAATATTGATATTCAAAAAAACTTTAATGAACTTACTGAAAAAGAGTCTCATTTGTTACTGTATGGAGAAAGTGATAATAAATTCCAAATACAATTTAAGCATGGGAATTCAACTTCAAGTAGAACAACAAAATTCTATGGTATTATGACAAGTAAACCAATGCGAAAAAATTTTATGCCTACATCAAAGTTTTACAGTGATATTGTGTGTCCTCGCTGTTTAGGTATGAAATTCTCAAAAGAACACTGTAAATACACTTTACTAGGGAAAAGTATTGGCGAAGTGATGCTAATGCCATTTTGTGAGTTGAAAGAATTTTTTGAGAAAGCCAAGAAAGAAGGTAAATTTAACGAAGCATTAAAACCACATATTGATTTTTGCTATCGATTTGTTTTAAAGACTAATGAACTAAATTTAGGTCATTTATTTTTGAATAGAACAATTCCGACACTATCTGGTGGTGAGTTGCAAAGATTGCGTTTAGTCCATGTATTTAATGCGCAACTAACAGACTTGGTTATAATATTAGATGAACCTGTCGCTGGATTATCTGGAGTTGAAAAAGAAAAAGTATATGATTGTATTATGGCGCTTGTGAAGAAACATACCGTGATTGTAATAGATCATAGTGATTTGTTTTTACAGAAAGCAGAAAACATTATTGCATTAGGCCCGGGTGCTGGTAGAAATGGAGGCCAAATAATAGATGCAAAAAAATATTTAGATTCTCAAGTGTTAATGTATAAAAACGACGACAAGTTTATTGGTAAGAAGATTCAAATAATTTTAAAAGGTGATGTGTATCTTTATAAGGGAGTTAACATTACAATTGCCCAAAATTGCACCAATATCATAACTGGTTCATCAGGCGTTGGAAAGTCAACATTAATTCGAGAATATTTTTCGCGTTATTTTGAAGAATATGTCTACATTAATCAAAAATTAATCACAGGTAACCAAAATTCGAATGTTGCAACATTACTTAATATCGCAACACCTATTTTCAATTTCTTTGCAAAAGAATTTGATAAAGATAAACATTTTTTTTCTAATGCAAGCGGTAAAGAAGGTTCATGTAAGACTTGTAATGGAGCAGGATCGATTGAATATGGAAGCACAAAGTTAATTTGTGGCGAGTGTAATGGTTCTGGATTTAATGAAGTGCTGGAAAAGTACAAGCTTTACAATAAGAGTATACTTGATATTTGGAAAATGACAATTGAGGAGGCTGTCAGCTATTTTCAAACCATTGATGATAAAATTGCAAAACAGCTAACTGTAGCATGTGAATTATTGTTAAGTCACCTCATAATTGGACAAGGTACAACTACACTCTCTGGTGGAGAAAATGTAAGAATAAAATTGATGAAGTTAGAAAACATAACATCGACTGTTATTGGCGTGGATGAGCCTTTCAAAGGCCTAAATCCATCTGAAGTTTATATCGTTGTAAACTATATAAACAAATTAAAAAGAAAAGGCAAAACTATTGTAGTAGCCGACCACTCGGATATAGCAATCCCTTGTTTTGATAAACATATTGAAGTTGGAATTGAAAATGGAGTTATATTAGAACTAAAAAGATAACGTAGGTGGAATTTATGATACTTATATTAACAGATAGATTTGACGTTCATGCCGATTTTGTGATTAAAAAATTAATCGAACAAAACATTAATTACTATCGCATGGACTTAGACGTAGAGTCCTTAAAGACTACACACATTTCCTACGAAGATTTTACTTGGGACATAAAAACAACTTTTGGAGAAATTGCTTCAAAAAGCATAAAATGTGTCTGGTGCCGTAGACCTTTTGTAGAACTAACGCTACAAGAACAAGGGATCGTTGATATTGATTTCAAAATATGGAAAAATGAATGGAATAAAACATTGCTTGGACTGTATAATTCATTAAAAAATATACCATGGTTAAACCCTCTGCGGAAAGCATATAAAGGTGAGAATAAATATTATCAAATGGATGTAGCAAAAAAAGTTGGGTTTAATTTCCCAGAAACCTTAATTAGCAATGATAAAAATAAGATCATCAAGTTCGCTAATAAGCATGGGAAAGTATTGTTCAAGCTAATGTCTCAAGAGGTATATGATGCTGGGAATAATGACTTTAAAGGTTTATTCACTAATATTGTTACAATTGATGAATTAAGTAATTTTAATGAATATGGTGAAAATCCTTTAGTTTTGCAAAAATATGTTGACAAAAAATATGAAGTTAGATACACTATAGTTGGGAAAGATCATTTAGTATGTAAAATAGATTCCCAACGCTCCGACAAATCAAAATATGATTGGAGACACTATGATATAGCACATACACCATATATTAAAATTGAGCCACCGAATGAGATCAAAGAAAAAGCAGCCAAAATGTTAGAAGTACTTGGATTAGAGTATGGGGCTTTAGACTTTATTGTTACTAATGAAGATGAATGGATTTTTTTAGAAATTAATTGTATGGGGCAGTGGCTTTGGATTGAACAATTAACAGCAATTCCTATTTCTGATTCAATTGTTAAATGGATAAAAAACAATATTTAGGAGGTATAATGAATATGAAAGTTTTCGCATCAAATTATTTGGCAGGATTTTCCAGTGAAAAGATCGACAGCAGTACTGAGTGGACATGGACACCAGAGGGAGATAAAGCAAAAGACATTTATGCGTCTGGAGCAAACACCTCTACTCGTGAGTCAACTTATGCTGCAGAAAAAGATGATAGAAGTGATAGCGATAGACCAAATGAAGGTATGTTTGTAGCATAGTATGTATTATGTGATTTAAGTGCATACTTCTACCTCAGCCACCCCATAAATTCCTCAAGCGTGATGATGCCAATTTGGCAGTAGTCGCGCTTTTTCTTTACGTCAGCATTCCAATTATAAAACTCAGTTTGTGTTATTTTGCTATTTTTAACACAAGAATACATTCTGCGATAGCCTTTTCTATAAGCTACATACTTGCCTTAGAGCAGACTGTGAGAAAATGTGATATGTATGAGTCATCGTTTTATCGACGATAAAGAGAATTTCGGTTGCTTAATGAGGATAAATACTAATGATAATAGCTATTAAAAGTCATGCTTTTTGTAATAACTTAGTCGATTTATAGATAATCAAAATAATAGTATAAAATGCAAAAAAGCAAACAATTCAGTTAAATACATTCCAATAATTGACAATTAACCTGAAATCTAATATAATTAAAAGTGAGAATAGACTATCAAAACGCAAACTTTTTGACAATTATGACTAAATTAGTAAAGGGAGGAGGTTTTGCAACAACTATAACATATTGGTAGAGTGTATGCCAATGATACAGTAAAGTAACGATCACTACTTCTAACACATTTCATGGAGAGCTTTCAACATCCCAGCCTAAAATAATTTGGAAGCACCCAAGTTTTCTTTTTGGCAATAAAAATTATGAACCTGGTGCTCTCTAGGAAAAACGTTAGCTAGGAACCTTCGCCAACTGTTCATTTAATCCATCAGTTGGATAATTTTTAGGAGGAGATTTATATGAGTATTTGGGATGGAATAGCAATGGTGGGAAAAGCGGCGCATGGTACGGTTCAGAAAAAAACAAAGAGTATACAAAAGTATAGAGATCAATATGCCAGCCTTAGCGACAAACAATTAGTGGAGAAATTTAAAAACTCTTCAGGTGATCAGAAGTTTGCTTGTGCAGCACTTTTAAAAGAGCGTGGGCTTATTGATTAAGGAAACAGTGTCCGTGAAAAAACCAATAAACCATAGTTTTTATCAATTAGCAAGGGAAGACTAAATTATTGTTTAGCTATAAGTGAACTAATTATATAGAATAAAATACCTTGATCAATTTCAGATCAAGGCTATTTTATGCTTTGTTTTTTGCGAAAACTGCTTCTCAAAACTTAAATGTTTCCGCTTTTGTCGCCTACTTTTATGATAGCGAAGAAAAAACTAATGAGGTAATCTTGACAGATAAAAACGGTGAGCAGATAACCGAAACGGAATGTACCAAGAATGGTTTATTCAAATGAAGCCTAATCTTATCAACTGGATTAATGATCATGGCAGCAAAATTAAATAAACCAAAGGGGCAAGTCGCTTTTTTGTCGAATTAAATATACTATAAACTACAGGAAGGAGCTATAGCATGAACGAAGAAAACACCCTTAAATTCAAGGGCATACCGCAAAAAATAAATATTATTTCCAATCGAATCAGCTATAGCACCTACCCTGCCCCGGAAGATGAGATAGAGCAGCATCTTAGCCTAACAAGCGAGGGTGAAGTTAGCTTTTCTGCCTATATATTTGGAAAAGATAATGAGCCATACCCTCTTGCCAAAACCGAAAATTTTCAACTGGATAAAAATGCAGCTACGGAGTTATTAAATACGATAGCAGCTTATTTTAGTCATGAGAACGATCGAATTATAACCACCGATATCGGCAATTGGATTTTGGAAATTATCAATAGCGAGGGCAAAATATACAAGTACACCGGCTCGCTTAATGCTGGTTTGACACTAAATGATATTGACCTTTCCAACTTATGCCGCACTACTCTAAATAGACCTGATTTATATATTTTTGATGGCAATTATAAATCAGATCAAATAAATAGAATTATGGTTAGCTATCATCGAGTTAGCAAAATGAAGTTGCCATCTCTGCCGGAAGTTGCTGCTTGGCAAGATGCAATTTGGGATTATCAAGAGCAACTAATTATCGACCGAGCAAGCGAAACAATTGAGCATATTCAGTATATCGGCACAGATTGCAAAGTTTCACGTAAATATGAAATTGCCGAAGGTGTTGCTTCCCTGCTTGATGACTTTGACTATGATGAGCTGTTTTTAAATATTGTCGGCAATCCGGAAGATGCTGTTGGCAAAGCCAATGAAACTAGAGATTATGAAATAAGCATTGATTATCAAAAAAAGCCGCAACGACTAATTAAAGGTAGCTTTGATAAAAACGGTTTGCCGGAAGACTTTGGCGAGTTTGTGCAAACTGTATTTGATTTTCTACGAGTATACGGCTGGGGCGAAATTTTCGCCCCTTATATATATGGGCAAGTTAAGCGCCGTAAATCAGACTATATTTTTTGCAGCGTAAACTTTGATGATGGCTATAAATCCTATTATTATCTCACCGAAGATGATAGCATCGAAGTTGGCGATTTGGTAGTTGTACCTGCCGGCAAAGATAATCAGGAAAAAATTGTAGAAGTTGTGGATATCAACTATTATAGTGAAAACGATGCCCCCTTGCCTATTGCCAAAACGAAATATATTATTCGCAAATACCAAGATGAGCAAAAGCAAGCTCCGTCATCTGAAAATTAAACATAAAATTACCTTACTCAATATTAAACTATCCAATCCGGTTCATAAAAAACAAAATGGAGGCGCAAAAAGCAGTGCATAATAATTACGGCGAAATAATTATATACAAACGTGATAATGGGCTTACTGATATTGAAGTTAAAATGCAAGATGAAACCGTTTGGCTCAGTCAACAACAAATGGCCGACCTGTTTCAAACTTCACGCACCAATATTGTCGAGCATATTAAGCATATTTATCAAGAAGCGGAATTAGAAGAAAACTCAACCTGTCGGAATTTCCGACAGGTTCGCAGAGAAGGCAATCGTGATGTAACACGAGAGATGCCATTTTATAATTTAGATATGATTATCTCACTTGGCTACAGGGTAAAATCAAAAACGGCTACCGCATTTAGGCAATGGGCAACAAAAATCCTCAAAGAATATATGCTAAAAGGCTTTGCGATGGATGATGAACGCTTAAAAGGTCAGGGCGGAGGTTCTTATTGGAAAGAGCTGCTCAACCGTATTCGTGATATTCGATCTTCGGAAAAAGTTCTTTATCGGCAAGTGCTGGATTTATATGCAACAAGTGTGGATTATGATCCGCAAAGTGAAGTATCAATCAAGTTTTTTAAAATTGTGCAGAACAAATTGCATTTTGCGGCACATGGTCATACTGCGGCAGAAATTATTTATAATCGTGCCGATGCTCAAAAACCATTTATGGGACTTACTTCATTTTCCGGCGAATTACCGGCAAGCAAAGATATTGGCATTGCCAAAAATTATTTAAACGAAAATGAGTTAAAAATTCTTAATAACCTTGTTTCGGGTTATTTTGACTTGGCTGAAATCAGTGCTTTAGAGCATAAACCTATGTATATGGAAGATTATGTTGGGCAACTGGATGCTATTTTATCATCAAGCAATAGAAAGTTGCTGACAAATGCGGGCAAAATTAGCCATAAACAGGCTCTCGAAAAAGCTAAGTCGGAGTATCAGAAATATCAAGAAATTACTTTATCCCCGGTGGAGGAAAGTTACTTGCAGCATATAAAAGAGGCTGAAAAGAAAGCTAAAGGTCTTGGGGAAAGAGAGCAGCTTGGCTAATCTTATTATTGCTTTAATTTTCGCCTAGAGAAAGCAAGATAAAAATACGCAGCTAAATGAATTTAGATGTTAGATGAAATTTGTGTTTGATGCCGGTTGTGGGTGAGGGTTCGAATCCCCCAGGTCAAATCTCCAAAAAACAAATGACATCTATTCCGTACACCAAACACAGGTATGATGGTCGGAATAGATGTCACTTGCGAGAAACCGCAGGTAGGCACATCTATTCCGACCATTTTTCATGCCTAAAACAGCGTTTTTTGAGAGTGCTGTTTTACAGATGTCATTTGGCGGCTTTTAGGGCTTGCGTGGATTCGAACGGCCACGCTAGTGGATAATTTAATGTTTTGCTATTATTTTTAAGGCAGTAGAGTTTTTGTTTTACTAAACTCTACTGCCTTTTTTGTGTTTTCGGGGTAATTATTATAAGCGTGAGGGGGTGGTTTTATTGCTTGTCGGTTTATAGTTTTAAGCTAATTATAATAAAAACAAAGGAGAATGATTAATGAGATTTGTTACCCGATTAACCCATGCCAATAAATCTACTATTCCTTTCTTAGCCGTTTCCATCTTTCATCGAACAGCTTTTTTTCACGTCTGTAATTAAACATTTTTTCCTCCGTATTTGAATTTGAATTGGTTTGTTTCAAATCCAAAATTGGAGGGGGACGTGCGATGTAGCAACGCCATTTAGCCTTGTGCTTTTTTACAGAGATTTTTACAACTACCGACAAGGACTTGCCGATAGGTACATTTTTCGACAAAAAAAAGCCCGATTGAGTTTTCCTCAACCGAGCCTTAATGGGTCTATTCAGTTTTAGGGGTAGAGCATCGAGGTTGTTTTTTTTGACAAATTTTGCTAAGATTGTGTAAGTTAGTAAAAATTTTGCGTTCTCGTCATTTTTTTTTGCTTATATCCTCTTGCTTGCGGTTATCTGCGGAATTAAGTAAATATCTAATCGAATTTATCAAAATTTGTCACCTCATAAGTTAAAAAAGTGGCGGTTACCCTGTGCGGTAACCGCCACTTCGTACTGCTTTGTAAACTTCACTGTTTGCTCGTTTAC
>CAYJPF010000070.1:0-13129 GCA_964372025.1 uncultured Peptococcaceae bacterium
TTCAAAAGATTAAGTTCAAAAGATTAAGTTCAAAAGATTAAGTTCAAAAGATTAAAACCTTTGCTTTTTGAAAAAAGCAAAAGCAAAAACTTTTACTTTTTTTACTCTACTCGCATTATATCATTTTTACCATGAATAGCCACTACACTGCGCACCATTTTTGAATTTATCGGCGTGTCTAAACCGTTTTGCTCGCCTAAACGCACTATACTCCCATTAATAAACTCAATCTCCGTCATGCGCCCGGCCTCTACATCCGCCAACATCGAAGATCGGTTCTCGGCTGTGGCTCGGCAAGTGTCCAGTACACTCGCCCACATCTCGCCCGAATCCATCGGTATCCCCATCTTTTGTGCCACCGCTACACCCTCTAATACCAGCTCCATCATATCATGCGCACAATCAGCATCCTTGGGTAGCTGGCCATTTTTTTTGCCGCTTATCGCCGAAATCGGGTTTATCGCCGAATTGATAATTAGCTTCTTCCAACGAATGGGGTCAATATCGGTTGTAGTACCTGCCGGAATCTGACAATTGTTCAATAAACGCGCCAACTCCATCGCCACATTTAAAGAACTAATCGGTACTACCGTTCCACCCTTGCGCTTAATATTAGCACCCAAGATGGTAAGGCCACTGCCGGCATGGCATATATGCCCCGGCTCTATCTGATAAGCCCCATGATATGTTACACCACTGTATAATTGCTTAGGGTCGATCGATTTTTCTAAAATGCCGATCGAGCCCAGGCCGTTTTGCAAAGATAGTACATTAAACTTGCCATCATTAATTTGAGCAATCTCGCGCGCCACCCTGGCCGTATCATAGGTTTTTACCATCACTAAAATCAAGTCCGGCTGCGGCGCATCTTCGATATTAGCCACTGCCTTTAACTTAAAAGCTTGCTCGCTACCATCAATTTCCCTCAAAATAAGCCCTTTTTCATTAATAATATCTACCTTCTGCTGGTCGATATCAAATAAGGTAACTTCGTTTTGGCTAAGCTTGGCCGCAAAATAGCTGCCGATAGCACCGGCGCCAACAATTAAGATTTGCATATGCTCCCTCTCTTAAAACAATTAATAAATCTTACGGGCTTCGTCTTGATCCATCGCCACCGAATGAGCCAAATCCGGAAAAACTCCCTGCCTTACTTCGGCCGCATACTCTTTTAAGGCCTCGCTCATCATCTGCGCTGCCTGGCAATATTGCTTTACAAAACGCGGCACTTTGCGCTGATTTAAACCCAGTAAATCATGGAAAACCAAAACCTGGCCATCGCAATGCGGCCCCGAACCAATGCCTATGGTGGGGATATCTATGGTTTCGCTAATAATTTTGGCTACTTCCAAGGTTACACATTCCAGCACAATAGCAAAAGCGCCGGCTTCGGCCAAGGCTTCGGCCGCATCAATTAAAATATGCGCCGAGGCTTCGTCTTTGCCCTGCACCCGATAGCCTTCCCATAGCGAGGCCGTTTGCGGCAATAAGCCAATATGCGCCATTACCGGCACGCCAACTGCGGTTAAGGCCTTGATTAAGGGTGCCATTTCGGCACCGCCTTCCAGCTTAATTGCATCAGCGCCGCCCTCTTTAATCAAGCGGATTGCATTGGCAATGGCCTGCTCGGTGCTAATTTGATAAGAGCCATAAGGCATATCGCCAATAATTAAAGCCCCCTGATTAGCCTGCGCTACCGGCCGAATATGATGAATCATATCCTCCATAGTAACCGGGATAGTGGTATCATAACCCAAAACCACATTGCCCAAAGAATCGCCTACCAAAATTAAATCTACACCGGCCTGATCAGCCAAATAAGCGCCCGGATAATCATAAGCCGTAACCATTACCGACTTTTTGCCCTCCTGCTTATTTAAAACCAATTGGCCTATCGTAACTTTTTTCATAATACACTCCTTTAAGTGCTAAAATACTAATTTATTATATTTAGGTTTATCTAGCGTTTATCCTAATAATATTAGGTATATTATTATTTTATCCTGCTTTTTTTGCTTAAATTTGCAAAAAATTAAGTTAGGGTTTAATCCAAGCCGCCAGTAAATCATGGGCAATATCGGCCGCCAAACCATTGCCGCTACCTCCATTTTCTACAATCACCACAAAGGCCAGCGGATAATCGCTATTATCCAAAAAACCAATAAACCAAGAATGTGGCCTATTATCTGCGCCCACCTCGGCCGTGCCCGATTTAGCCGCCAAATTATAGGCCGCCAAATCGCCTGCCCCATAATTAGCGCTTACATTATTTAGCATAAAATCTTGCAATATAGCTGCGGTTTGGCTATCTATCATTTGGCGGGAATTAGGGCTTTGGCTAAATAAATTTGCGCCTATGCCGGGCTTTACTATTTGCAGCGGCATGGCCAGGCCATCATTGGCAATTGCCGCCACATATTGCAAAAAAGCAGCCGGATTAGCCAACAGCTGCCCTTGGCCAATGCCCGTCCAGGCCAAATCATAATCGCTAAGTGGGCTTTGATTATCAAAATAACCGCTTTGCAAGGGGATATCGCCAACTTGCAAGGCCTGATTAAAGCCGGCCTTTTGGGCATAATCGGCCAAAGTATCTTGGCCAAGCTCTAAGGCCAATTGGCCAAATACCATATTGCAAGATTGGGCTAAGGCCTGCTTAATATCGATATCGCCATGGGCATAAGGGCAATGGATTAAGCCGCCATCGGCAAGCGCATAGCTACCGCTGCAGCTAAAATTGCGCTCATCTAAAGCAGGGATTAGCTCGAGGGCAGCCTCTAAAGTGATCAGCTTAAAAATCGAGCCCGGCGTATAGCTGGCCGTAAAAAAGCGGTTAAGATAAACGCCTTCGTATTTGCTATCATCCTCGCTGATATCAGGCGGATTAAGCGGATCAAAAGAGGGGCTGGAGGCCAGCGCCAGCACTTGCCCGCTTTGATAATCGATAATTGCCGCCGTGCCCTTATAATCGGCCAGCTTTTGATAGGCTAAAGCAGTTAAATCGGCATCGATGGTTAAATGCAAATCCCGACCCGGCTCTTGATAATTATACAGGCCGCTAAAATGGTTATAGCCACTTAAATGGCCCCGATAAACTGCCTCCAGGCCGGTTGCTATATTGCCATTAGGATCGCCGATTAAAGGCATTAGGGCGCTGCGCATGGTGGCATCCTGATGATAAAGGCGTTGCTCATCCACGGTTTGCGCCAGGATTTGGCCATTAGCATCATAAATTGTGCCGCCAAAAATAAATTGGCCATCCCGATAAATATGGCCATTTACCGGATAAAGCGCCCAGCTTTGGCCATCGGCTAAATAGCGATAGCCAAAAACCAGCAAGCCGATGATAAAAAGGCCACTTAAAATTAATAATAAACGCGCTCTTAAGGCTAGGATTTTCATCAGTTATCCTCCTTAAAAGTGCTGCGATGGCGCTCATCTACCGATTTGATGCAGGCAAGTAGCCCCCAGCAAGCTATCATCGAAGAGCCGCCATTGGAGATAAAAGGCAAGGTAACACCGGTTAGCGGTAAAATATCCAGCGATCCAAAAATATTAAGGGCCGCTTGCATCAGCAAAATAGCCGCCGCCCCGGAGGCGGCAATGGCATAAAAGGCCGAACGGCTATAGGCAATAGAGCGGCTAACAAAAATGGTTAAAATTAGCGGCGTTAAGGCGGCGATTAAGGCAATAAGCAGCCCCCATTCCTCGGCTAAAAGGCCAAAAACCAAATCGGTATCGGCGGCGGCAATATAGCGCAAATAGCCCTGGGCAATGCCTAAACCAATTAGGCCACCGCTGGCGGTATAAATCATCGTGCGCGTATGCTGAAAGCCATTGCTATGGGCAAATTCCCAAGCCCTGCCCCAAGATTCGAAGCGCTCGGCAATATAGGGCATAAACGAAATTACAATTAAAGCCCCCATTACGGCGCTGATTAGGCCTAGGATTAGCAAGCGCATATTGCCCGAGCGCATAAAGGCCATTACCATAAAAGCCACAAAAAAGATTAAGGCGCTGCCCAAATCGCGAATTAAAATTAGGCCGCCGATACAAGCCCCGGAAAAAATCATAAATTTAAGCAAATTTTGGCGGCTTAGCAGTTTTTCCAGGCCGGCCGCCCCGGCAAAAACAAAGGCTATTTTAATAAATTCGCTGGGCTGCAAAGAAATTGGCCCGATAAAAAGCCAATTACGCGCCCCAAATTGGGGCTCGGCTAAAGCTATATTTAGGGCTAGCAGCAATAAAGCGCCGCTAGCAAAAATATAGCGGGCAATGCGCGAGCGTTCGCTATTATTTAAAAAATAATTGAGAATTAAAAACATAAATAGGCCGATAAAAATACTAACCGTTTGCTTTAGCATAGCCTGTGGATTATTAACAGCCAGCACAAAAAGCCCCAGCCCGCTTAAAAAAAAGGCTAGCAGCTCCGGCTCGATATAGCGGCTGCTTTGGCTGCGGGTTAAGGCATAATAACCAATTTGCAAAAGGCCAAAAACGATAAAAGCCAAGGGCACGATAATTGCAAATTGCGCCCCTTGGGTAATAATAGTTTCGCTTAAACCAATAAGCTGAAATAGCAAAATTGCACATAGGGTAAGGCCGGGCTTAAAATCCTCGGCCATGGCCTTAAGCTTGCCTAATGGATTAAGATCGGCCACCGGATTAGGCTGCTCCACGGCTGCCTTTAATTGCAGATTTGCCGCCCCAATTTTAAGATTATCGCTATAATCCAAAACCTGCTTACCGCATAAAGGCCGGCCATTAAGCTCGATATTGCTTTGGCCGCTAATATCGCTAATATACCATTTGTCCTGCTTGCGGCTAAGCACGGCCAAAATTTGCTGCTTATCATCGGCCGCATTTAGGCAAATATCGCAATTTTTGCTATTGCCCAGCGAATTTTCCCAATGCAGCAAGGCAAAACTTTGGCCATCGCTGCTTAATAAATAAGCCCAAGGCTTAGGCGCTCTAATCCCCTGCAAAAGGGGGGCTAAGCAGCGAATAAAAATAATCAAGGCCAATAAGGGGTAAATAAAACGGGTAAGCAAGGTAAGGCTGGGGCTAATTTGCTCGGCAAAAACAGGCATGCTCAAAAATTGAGCAATGCTGATTTGCCAATCATTTAAAATAGCAGCCAAGGCTTCCATAATTTGCTCCTAAAATCTATTATTGGCTATTTACTAAATCCAATTGCTGATTAAACTGATCATAAAGCGGGATTAAACTGCCCTTAATTGTATCGATAATTGCAGCATCTAAGGTATTTATTTGGATGCCCTCGGCGGTTAAATCGGCTAAAGCGGATTGCTCGGTTGTTAATTCCAGAGCAATTTGCTCTTCGATTAAAATGGCTAAATTAGTATCAATTATGGCTTTATGCTCGTCGATTAGGCTATCATACCAGGTTTGGCTAATGATAATCGGCATAAATTCATAGCTATGATTGCTAATTGTTAAATAAGGCTGCAATTGATAGCTAAGGGTTTTGTGAATATTAGATAAGGTGTCTACCTGCCCTTCGATTAAAGAGGCCTGCAGCGATTTATAAATTTCGTCCTGATAAACCAGGCTGGGTTTAGCAGCTAAAATCTCAAACATTTGCCAGGTTAGCAGCTCGCCGTCTAGGCCAAAAACAATATCTTGCCAATCTTCGATAATAGTTAGCGGCCGAATATTATTGGCCATCTGATTAGTGCCATTATATAGATAACCGGCATTAAAGGTGCTAGTACCCAGCAATAACTCATCTAAATAAGCACCTAAATCGCCATCGATAGCCCCTTTAGCTTGCTCATAATCGCTAAACAAAAAGGGTAGGTTTAAAATATTCCAGGCATCATCATAGGCCGCTAAATGGCTATCTGCGGGGATGGTTATCGGCAGGCTGCCTTCGGAGGCCGCAGTTAGCATTTGGCTGGCGCTGCCATAGCTGCTATCGGCAAAAATATGGACGGTAATATAATTTTCCGATTGATGCTCTACCTGCTCTTTAAAATCAAGCAAGGCCAGCTGCAGGCTGCTATTTTCGGCCAGGTGATGGCCAATGGTTAGGGCAATTTGGGGCGGAGCTTCTGCCGGCTCTTGTTCGGCGGCTACTATTTCTTCTTCTACCGGCGCCGGCTGCTCGGTATCACCACCGCAGGCGCTTAAGCCTAAAATAAAAACACAACCTAATAGAATAGTTAAAAACTTATGCATGGAAAAAATCCTCCTCTTTACTGGTTTTGCACTGTAAAAGAAACCTTTTTTTGAGCCAATTTAGCATCAAATACCAGGGCAATTAATAATAAAATTGCGCCGGATAATACATAAAAACTAGGCACTTCCCGCACCATAAGCAGCGCCCAAACCGGGGTTAGGATAAATTCCCAAACGGCCAGCAAGGTAGCCCTTTGAGCAGGCACTTTTTTCATGCCTAAAGAATAGAACAAATAACCGGCCGATAGCTGAAAAAGCGCCAAATAAATTAAATAAGGCCATTCGCTGGGGGCAACATAGGTATCGATAGCAGGTACGGCAAAGCAAATTGGCATAATTATCAAGGCCGCACCCAAATTTACCACGGCTACCAAGCCCAAGGCATTATCATGCTCTACACGTGATAAAGCATAGGAAAGCACCGCAAAACAAATACCCATCAGCACCGCCAGCCAATTGCCCCAAAAGGCCATGCCTTCAACCGGCTCGATTAAAAAGATGGCCATGGCAATAATAATTAGCAGGATAATCGGCAGGCGATCCAGCTCTATCTTTTTGGTGCGGATAGCGCAAACAATAAATATCCAAATCGGCGCCGTATACTGCATGCCGATAACCACGGTGGCCGAAGTCATCCTAAGCGCAGGGATAATCCCCACTACCAGGCCGGCAAAGCCGATAATATAAAGCAGTAACCAACGATCGAATTTAATTTTTTTAGGACGAATAGCCGGTGCTAAAATAATGCCGGCAATAAGTGAGCGCAAACCGGCTACCAGAACAGGGTCGGTATCAAAGCTTTTTACCACCGCGCCCGAGGTGCTCCAAAAAATAGCACCAATAATAATTAGCCAGCTACCGGGTAGGTTCAATATCTTTTGTTGTAGGTTTTTGATGATGTTCATTTTTTCTCCTATAAATGTTTAAGTTGATAGCAGCTAGTTATTATCGATAAGCAAAGCCCTTTTATGGGCTTGCCAACCATCTAAAAGCAAGGCCAGCAAAAGCACCAAAGAGCCGGCAATTACATAATTGCTGGGGATTTCTCTAATCAAAACAAAGCTCCAGGCCGGGGTTAGGATAAATTCCCAAACGGCCAATAGCGATGCCCTTTGGCTGCTGATTTTTTTTACGCCCATTGAATAGCAAGCATAGCCTAGGGATAATTGCAAGGCCATAATTACCAGGTATAGCCATTGCGTGCCCTCTACCTGGGTATTGATGCCGGGTAATAGATAACAAAAAGGTAAAATTAGGATAGCGGTGGTGATATTCATCAAAACCATTAGCCCCAAGGTATTATCATGCTCGATTTTGCCCAGGCAATAGCTGGTGATGGCAAAGAAAATACCAAACAGCACCGAAAGCCAATTGCCCCATAAGGCCGCCCCGCTTAAAGGCTCGCTTAAAATGATGGCGATGGCGGCAATAATTAAAATCATAATCAGCAGCCGATTTTTTATTAGCTTTTTTTGATAAATGCAGGCGGCCAAAAACAGCCAAACCGGCGCGGAGTATTTCATGGCGATAACCGCTGTGGTAGTGGTCATTTGCAAAGAATAAATTACAATAGTAGCCATAATTGCATAAGCAATGCAGTAAGTAAACAGCCAGCGATCAAATTTAATTTTGCGTGGCCGTAGGGTGGGCAGCAAAATAAGGGCTGCGATTAAAGAACGAATACCGGTAATATAAAGCGGATCGGCATCAAAGGCTTTAATAACCGCACTGCTGCTGCTCCATATAAAAGCGCCCAGGATTACCAACCAGCTACCGGGTATAATAAATTTGTTATCTTGGTTTTTAAATTGCATAATTTTCTCTACTCTCTGCCGGCGGCTGCCCATAATTGGCGATAATAATCTTGCTCTAAAATTAATTGCGAATAATAAAATTTATCATCGATAAGCTGATTAATTTGCTCGATATCGGCGGCGGCCAAATCGCCTTCTATGCTGCCATTACTATAATTATAGCGGCCGCTTTCGGTAATAAAGCTGCGGCTATTAAAGATAATTAGGCTTTGATCATCGGCAAAAATATCGCGCCCCATAAATAGGCGGCTATCAAAATCCAGGCCAAATAAATTGCTTACGGTGGGCATAATATCCAAGGAAGAAGCCGGCTTGCTAATTTGCTGATAGGGCAAGCCCGGCTGCCAAATGGCCAGCAAATTACGATAAATTTCGAAGGTATTATCGGGGGCAATACCGCCATTTAATTCGGCCATGGCCGAAGCCGAAAGCCCGTATGGATAATGATCCGAGCTTAGCACAATAACCGTATCATTAATTTTGCCGGCCTTGGTTAACTCGTCTATCAGGTAAGTAAGGGCATATTCCAATTCCAGATTACAGGCCAAATAGGCTTGCGCCTCGCTGCTTAAATCCAAATGGTTAACCGCCTCGCGATTGGCCATGGCCTGATGATTGCCGCCAAAATTATAATTTAGATGGCCGCTAACTGTCATATAATAAGTATGAAAGCGCTCGTTTTGGATATATTGGGGCACGGTTTGCTCCATCATTTGCAAATCCGAGCGCGGCCAGGCCTCGTCGATATTTAGGCCATTGCCCACCCCGGTATACTGATACCCCAAATTGGGATGCGATTTATCACGCTCATAATAATCATAGGTATGATTATGAAAAGCCAGCGGCTGCGGATAATCTAAGGCTGCAAATTGATGACCCATGGTTTGCGGCAAATAATTTTCGGCCGAGGCGGCAAAGCTCCACAGCCCTTTTTTGGGCAAAATGCCCTGGCAGGCCACATATTCGCCATCGCTGGTCGATACATTCCAAATTGGCGTATAAAATTGGCTAAAATGAAAACCGCTGCTAACCAGCTTGGTGATGGTGGGGAAAAGCTCGGGAAAGTTTAATACATAATGCGAAAGAGCCTCGGCCGTGATATAAATTAAGTTATCGCCGGCAAAAAGCCCGGTATAGTCGTTTTTAAGGCTGGCTTCGCTGCCGCCAAAATAATTATGCATATCGGCCAAAGTAGAATTTTCGGTGGTGGCGGCCAATTGCTCAAAATCGAAATCCAAGGTATTATAGGTAGGCAAATCCGGCTCGCCGGCTGCTGCTTTGATAAGCAAAAATTCGCTTAAGTCCTGCTTAAACCAGCTGCCCAGCGCTGTTTTTTGCTCAAAATCTTTATATAAGGTGCTGGCCGTATTGCCGCCATCGGCATCGGCTAAAGAGGTGGCCAATTGCGGAAAAAGCAATTCCTGCAAATCCAGGCCGCTTGATACAATTACCCCCAGCTGCATTTGGCGCAAAAGCGGCGCCGAATTATTATGATATTGGGTATAAGCACTATTGGCATCACGCCCCAAAGCGGGTAAAAGTGCATAAGTTGTAAGCAGATAACAAAGAATAGTTGCAGCCGCCAAGCCATTATACCAAAATTTGCGATAATAGCTAGCATAAGGCGCCTTAAAAATGGCAAAAACTGCAATTGGCAGCAGCAAAAGCACAAAACCGCCCCAATTTGTGGTTACTACTTGAATAATATCCTCGTAAAATTGCAAAACATCGCCGGCCTTGCTTAAAGAATAAAGCATTAAAGGCACTTTAAACATGCAATTATAGCCAAATTGCAGGCAATAAAAAATGGTAATCAAAATGGCAGTAAGCAGCGAAAGAATATAGCTGATTTTAGGTTTAAACAGGCTAAATAGCAGGCTAAACAGCAAAGCGCCGCATAAAGCCATTGCCATAAACCAAATAAAGTGGCTAGCGCTAATTATGCCGTTTAAATTAAGCTGAAAAGTAATTTCCCAGTATAAAAGAGCAGCTAGCCACAGCAAAAACAAGGGTAAACCCTGGCGAATATGCTCTTTAATGCCAAAAGGGCGAATCTGTTGCGCCGCTTTAAAGGTGGTTAGCGCTTTAATATTAAAGCCCTTGGCCGCCGCCCGGGGATTAGGATTTTGCTCAGGGTTTAGCTGCTGATTTAAGCTGTTTTCTGTTGCCATTTAATTCACCGTTTCTGTAATAATCGACCAGGCCGCTGCTTGGCGCAGCTGTTCAATGGCCCGGCTTTGTGGGCTTAAGCCCAGCTGATGCTCCTTAGCCGTAAAATCGGCCATCAAGGGGATGATAATGCTTGCTCCGCTGCCGCTCATAATTACCGGCAAGCCCAGGCTATCTGCCAAATCTATAAGCGGCTTTAGCTGGGGGTATTCCTTTAAAACCAGCGCTTGCAAATCATTTTTTAATAGCCCTTTAAGATGGGGATAATCCCCTTTGGCCAAGGCTATATATAATTGATCCAGGGCGATTTGCTCTTGCTCAAAATCGCTAAAGGGCTGATTTTGGGCTTTAAATAGGCCAAAAATTTGGGGGGTGGGGATGGCAATTTGGGGATTAAGCAGCAAAAGCGGCTGCCTAAAATTGGCCAAAGGCTGCAAAATTTCGCCAATGCCGCTAACCTTGGCCACGCCCCCTAAAAGGCAAAAAGGGATATCCGCCCCCAGCTTTAAGCCGATTGCTGCTAAATCAGCAGCAGAGATATCTAGGCCAAGCAGGGATTTTGCCCCTAAAAGCACAGCCGCAGCATCGGCAGAGCCACCGCCTAAGCCTGCCCCTTCGGGGATAGTTTTTTGGATTGCAATGGCTAAACTTTGTTTTAAGCCTAATTCGGCCTTTAAAAGCTGCCAAGCCCTAAGCGCCAAATTAGGCATGCTTTGTGCACCCTTAGCAGGCAATAAAGGGGGATTGCATAGGCAGCTATCGCTAGCGGCCTCGCTTAAAGTAATGTTATCGGCCAAATTTATTTGCTGAAATAAGCTGGCCAACAGATGATAATTATCGGGGCGGCGGCCGCAAACGGCCAGCCGCCAATTAATTTTAGCCAAAGCCTTAACCTGTAAACTAGCCATCTAAAGCCTCTTTTTTTAATTGTAAATAGGCATCGCTAAAATAGGGTGTTAACTGAATTTCCTGCTCGCCACCGCCAAAGGGCTTGGCACTAATGGCAAGTAGCGGCGGCGCTTGCATTCTTTTGGCCACTGCCATGCCCCGATAAAGCAGCCACCAATATTCCAAATCCTGAATAAATTGGCCGCAATCGCTAAATAATTCTTCGATAATTTGCTCGGAAACCCCAAGGTATTCGGCCAATTCGCCGGCTAAATACAGTTTTAGCAAATCATAAGGATTTTGTTTATTTTCGGTCATCGCCTTTAGCAGGTAGTCATGATAGGCATAGATAAGGGGGTCGCCCAGGCCTTTGCTTACATCTTGCTGCGGCGATAGCTCGGCCGAAGGGCGAATGGCGGCAATTTCGGCAATGGGGGCTTGGGGAAAATATTTTTGATTTAGGTAGGCGGCAGCCTGATAAACCTGATGCTTCCACAAATCGGCTTGGGCGGCAAAAGCGCCACCTAAATCGCCATAAAATGTGGCATAGCCTACGCTTACCTCGGCCTTATTGCCATTGCAGGTAAAAATGGCATCCCAAGAGGCAGCCGCAGCCGCTAGCAGGCGGGTTCTTTCGCGTGCTTGCATATTTTCCAGCACTGTCATATTTTGTTCCAGTTTAAATTGGCGGCCATCGGGGGCATAAACGGTGCTCCAGGCAAATGAGGCCAAAAGCGAATCCATCGATACTTGAATGGGCATATCCAATTTATTAATTGAGAGGGCTTCGGCCAGGCGGGCGGCCAAATCCTGGGTTAAGCTGCTATTATATTTACTGGGCATAATCATGCCCAAAACATTTTCCGATCCTAAGGCCCTGCTATAAACCATGGCGGCCAAGGTGGAATCGATGCCACCGGATAGGCCGATTACGGCCTTTTTTTGGCCAATGCTATGGCAAAAGGCCTGTACGCCTTTGATTAAAGCCTCGCCTAAAAGCTGTTCGGGCTGGCTTTGGGGGATGATGCGCCCCGGTTTATTGATTTGCCAAAGGCCAACGCTTTCGATAAAATCGGCTTCGCGATTAATCATTTTGCCTTGGCGATCGAGCTGATAGCTGCCGCCTAGGAATAGATAATTGGCCTTGCCGCGCGATTGCAGCCCTACGCCGGCCACCTGAAAATAAGGTCGCCCTTCGATATAGGGGGCATCGGGCAGGCCTTCGGCCAAAAAGGGGCAAGCCGAAACATTGATTAGCAAATCGATATCTTTGGCGGTAAAGGGCAAATCCTTTTCGCGCCAATTGCCCAGTAAAAAGCCGGTGCGATACAGTTTGCCTTCTACATCCAGCATATATGGTTTGGTTTCGTTATGGGCGGCAAAAGGTTTATAGGCCCCTTCGATATAAGCATCGCCCAGCGGTGCTTCCAAGCGCCCTAGCAGGCCATCTTTTGCCATAAAGCAGGTGTTATAGAGCTGGCCGTTTTCATAGGCGATATTGCCGAAGATGATGGTTAAATCGGTGGCATAGGAGGCAATTTGCTCGCCTATGCTTTGGCAATCGGCAATAAATTGGGGGTTTTGCCAATGATCATCTAAAAGCAGGCCACTAATTGCCAGCTCGGGAAATACCAATAATTCGGCCTGATTTTGTTTGGCAATGTCGATTAATGTTTGCATAGATTGCTGATTGCGCCTTAAATCAGCCGGGAAGATTTCCATTTGGGCTATGGCTATGGTCATTGGGGTGGCCTCCTTGTGCTTTGCTTTTTTCTTTTTTGATTTTTGATGGTTGTTGTTCGGTTTTATGTTGGTGTTGTTGGTTTTTGTTAGATGGGTTGTGGGTTTCTTATGTTTTTTGGCGGATAGTTAGTTTGGGTTGTTTTTCGTGTGTTGTAGGGTTTGCTTTTGATTTTGTTGCTTTTTGTTAGCTGGGTTGTGGGTATCTTATATTTTTCGGCGGATAATTAGTTTGGGTTGTGCTTCGTGGGTTGAAAGGTTTTTCTGCCCTCGCCTACGTTTGCTAGTTTATTTCCTCTGGTCGCAGAGGGGGATGTTAC
>CAYJPF010000071.1:0-13028 GCA_964372025.1 uncultured Peptococcaceae bacterium
AGCTATTGTATTTTAGAAATAGCTAGGTTATAATTAAAAAAAAGGGGGAGCTAACTATGTATACCTGTGCCATAATAACGCTAAGCGATAAAGGCTATATTGGCCAAAGAGAAGATAAAAGCGGCCCGCTACTAGCCGAAATACTAACTGCTAAAGGCTATGATATAGTAGAAAAGATCCTACTACCCGATCATAGCCAAATGCTAATCGATACCTTAAAAAAGCTTTGCGATCAGCAAAAAGTTAATTTAATTATAACCACCGGTGGTACAGGCATGGCGCCCACCGATATCACACCCGAAGCCACCGCTAAAGTTATCGAGCGCGAAACCCCCGGCCTTGCCGAATATATGCGCCTAAAAAGTGCAACCATAACCGAGCGTGCCATCCTATCCCGGGGCAAATGCGGGATCAGAAAGTCTACTTTAATTATCAACTTGCCGGGTAGCCCCAAAGCCGCCCAAGAATGCATATCTTTTATTATTGACCAATTAGATCATGGCCTGGATATGCTTAATCAAAATGATGGCGAATGTGCTCGCCCTTAGCCCATAATCAGGAGGAATAAGATGTTTTTGCAAACCATTAGCCTGGAGCAGGCTTTAAGCATTTGCCAAGATAATTTTGCTGCTTGGTCGCTTAAAACTAGGCAAATTGATTTAAGTAGCAGCTATAACCACTATTTAGCCGAGGATATTTATGCCGAATACGATTTGCCGCCTTTTGCCAAATCCACCGTAGATGGCTATGCGGTAAGAGCCGCCGACACCTTCGGTGCGGCCGATAGCATCCCCTCTATCTTAAAATTAGCCGGCGAGATAGCAATGGGCAAAGCGCCGCAAGCTGCAATTAAGCCCGGCTTTTGCTATTATATCCCCACCGGCGCCGCCTTGCCCCAAAACTGCGATGCGGTAATTATGCTGGAACATTGCCAGGTATATAATCAAAAATTAATTGGCCTGCATAAACCGGTTAGCAAAGGCCAAAATATTATCTATCAGGGCGAGGATGTGCAAAAAGGCCAATTGCTTTTAAGCAAGGGCCAAAAAATTGGCTTAAGCCAAATTGCTGCCCTAAGTGCTATGGGCAAAGCCCAAATTACGGTTTATCAGCCGCCGCAAATAGCTGTAATCTCCACCGGCGACGAGATTATGGACTTAAACCAAAGCCTAAATGGGGCGCAAATATATGATATCAATAGTCATACTATTAGTTACTTAGCCGCCCAAATCGGCTGGCAAGTTATTAGCAGCCAAATTATCAGTGATGATAGCAAACATTTAACGGATGCTTTAAGTGCAAGCCTGGCCAAGGCCGATTTGGTACTTATGTCGGGCGGCAGCTCGGCCGGAGCTAAGGATTTTGGGGCTGCTGCGATATTAGCCCAGCCCAAAGGCCAAATCCTGGCACATGGTTTGGCTTTAAAGCCGGGCAAGCCCACAATTATCGCCAAAGCCGCCGACAAGCCGATACTTGTTTTGCCGGGGCATCCGGTGGCGGCAATTATGGTTTTTCAGGAGTTGCTTAAGCCCTTTTGGGCGGCCAAAATTGGCCTAGATGAGCCCGATAATTATTTGCAGGCCACTTTAACCGCTAATTTGCATGCAGCCGGTGGCAAAATTACTTATCAGGCTGTTAAAATCCGCGAGCAAGATGATAAGTATTTAGCCGAGCCGATTTATGGTAAATCGGGCAATATCAGCCTTTTGCTTAATGCCGATGGCTATATTCAGATGGCAGCCAATTGCGAAGGGCTGCTTAAAGGTAGCTTGGTAAAAATAAAATTATTTGATTGAGGTAATTATGGCGAGAAATATATTTATCGAAAATAATGATCCCCAAGAACATTTTGAGGCCTATTTTAATCAGTTTAATTTAGCTAAAACCGAACTTATCTCCACTACCGAGGCTTTAGATAGGATAACGGTTAGGCCAATTTATGCTGCCGTTTCCGACCCTTGCTTTAATGCAGCGGCCATGGATGGCATTGCCACCATTGCCGTCCAAACCGTAAGCGCTCATCAATCTAATCCCTTGCTTTTGCAGGCCGGTAGCTATTGCTATGTTAATACCGGCGATTTGGTGCCGCCCCCCTTTGATTGCGTGATTATGATCGAAGATATCAGCCCGCAGGAGGATGATGCTTTGCTGATTATCGAATCGGCGCATCCTTGGCAGCATATGCGCATGGTGGGCGAAAGTGTGGTTCAGGGCGAAATGCTGCTTAAATCGCAGCATCAAATCAGGCCGATGGATATTGGCGCTTTGCTTTCGGGCGGGGTAGGGCAAATTGAGGTTTATCAGCAGCTTAAGATGGGTATTATCCCCACCGGTGCCGAATTGGTAACCACGGTGGAGGAGCTAAAACCGGGCAAGCTGATGGAATATAATTCCCATGTTTTTAGCGGCTTGGCCAGCCAATATGGGGCAATTGCTAAAACGTATCCGATAGTTAAAGGCGAGCAGGCCGATTTGGAGCAGATGATCAAAAAGGCTGTAGACGAAAATGATTTGCTGATTATCAATGCCGGTAGCTCGGCAGGAAGCCGTGATTTTACAGCGCCGGCAATTAAGGCCTTGGGGCAAATCCATACCCATGGCCTGGCGATTAAGCCCGGTAAACCAACCATTTTAGCCCAAATTGATCATAAACCGGTGCTGGGCGTGCCCGGCTATCCGGTTTCGGCCTATTTGGTTTTCGAAAAATTTGTTAAGCCCTTTTTAAGCGCCCAAAAGCGGCCGCAAATCGAGGCTAAAATTACTCGTAACCTGGTATCGGGCTTAAAGCATAGCGAGTTTATTCGGGTTAGCCTGGCTAAAATTGATGGCGAATATTTGGCCACCCCCCTAGAGCGGGGCGCGGCCTCGATTATGAGCCTGGTTAAGGCCGATGGCTTGGCCACGATTGAGCGCAATGTGGAGGGTATAGAGCAGGGGCAAAGCCTAGCGGTGGAATTAATGCGCCCTTTAAGCGAAATTGAGCAAACCCTGGTTTTTATCGGCAGCCATGATTTATTATTGGATGAAATGGCCGATATTTTGCCGATTAAATCCAGCCATGTGGGCAGTATGGGTGGCTTAATGGCCTTGCAAAAAGGGCTTTGTCATTTAGCGCCGATTCATATTTTGGATGAAGAAACCGGCCTTTATAATCGCCAAATTGTGGCCGATATTTTGGGCGATGATTATATTATTATCAAAGGGGTAGCCCGGGTGCAGGGCTTTATCTGCCGTAAGGATGCGGCGTATCAATCTTTTAGCGATTTGGCTAAGCCCGGCATTGCCTTTGCCAATCGGCAGCGTGGTTCCGGTACGCGCATTTTGCTCGATTATCATTTAGCGCAATTAGATATCGATAGCAGCCAAATTTATGGCTATGATAAGGAATATACTACCCATATGGCGGTGGCGGCGGCGGTGCAAAGTGGGGCGGCCGATTTGGGCTTGGGCGTTTATTCGGCGGCCAAGGCCTTGGATTTGGATTTTTACCCTTGCGCTAATGAAGAATATGATTTTGTGCTAAAAAAATCCGATTTAGCCGATTTAAGGGTGCAAAATTTTATCGATTTGCTCAAAAGCGAGCGGTTTAAGGAGATTTTGGAGCGTTTAGGCGGCTATCAGTATGCGCAAAGCGGCCAAATTGATGGTTAGTATGGAAGATAAATATCAACGCAAGATTAATTATGCCCGTATTTCGCTTACCGATCGCTGTAATTTGCGTTGCCGCTATTGTATGCCGCCTGATGGTGTTGCTAAAAAGTTATGCCAGCAAATTATTAGCCTAGAGCAGGTAAAAGAGCTATGTATAGCCTTGGCCGATTTGGGCATCAGCAAAATTCGCTTTACCGGCGGCGAGCCTTTATTGCGTAAAGGGGTAGCTTATTTTATTGCCGATATTTGCCGTTTAGGCCTGTTTAAGCAGGTGGCTTTAACCAGCAATGGCCTTTTATTAAGCGAATATGGCAGCCTGCTTAAGCAGGCCGGGCTTAATACTGTAAATTTAAGCCTAGATAGCCTAAACCCCGAGCTTTATCATAAACTAACCCATGGTGGCGACTTAAAGCAGGCCTTGCAAGGCTTGGATACGGCCTTAAGCCTAGGCTTTGATAAGATTAAAATTAATGCTGTTTTAACCGATTTGCATAGCGAGCAGGATTTAGCTGCTCTTTTGCAATTAACGGTGGATTATGATTTGGATATGCGCTTTATCGAGCTGATGCCGATGGGCCAATGCGCTAGCTGGGCCGAAGAGCATTTTTGCGCAGCTACTAAAATCAAGCAGCTTTTTCCGGAATTAAGGGCTGTTATTAACCCCGACCCTCATTCGCCGGCTGTATTATATCAATTGCCCAATGGGCGGGGTAAAGTGGGTTTGATTACACCGCTTAGCTGCGCTTTTTGCGCAAATTGCAATCGGCTGCGCTTTACCGCCGATGGCATGATTAAGCCTTGTTTGCATTCCGACCGGGAATTGGATATCAAGGCTAGTTTTGGATGCAAAGAGCAGCTAAAGGCCAAGATTTGCCAGGCGATTATGCTTAAGCCCAAAGAGCATCAACTTAATCAAAAAAATTATATTAAACGAGAAATGAAAAATATTGGAGGCTAGTATGGAATTTAATCATTTTAATAGCGAAGGCAGAGCGGTTATGGTTGATGTTAATGATAAAAAGGCCAGCTCTCGTCAAGCTTTAGCCAAGGCGGAAATTATTATGGCTAAGGCTACTATTCAAAAAATTACAGAGGGGCAAATCAAAAAAGGTGATGTTTTGGCGGTGGCGCAGGTGGCCGGGATTATGGCTGCCAAAAAAACAGCCGATTTAATCCCGATGTGCCATAATCTGCCGCTTACAGCCTGCGATTTAAGCTTTATGCTTAGCGAAACCAAAATTATTATCAGCGCCAAGGTTAAAACCCTAGCCCCCACCGGGGTGGAAATGGAGGCCTTAACGGCGGCCTCGGTGGCTGCTTTAACCATCTATGATATGTGCAAGGCCATCGATAAGGAAATGCAAATTACTAATGCGGTTTTGCTGAGCAAAAGCGGTGGTAAAAGCGGCGATTATTGCCGCGAAATTGGCCGTGGACACCTGCTATCGGTAAATATCAGTGCTAAAAAAGGGCAAAAGAAAACGGCCGTTGATAATGCCTTGCTAATTGCCGATCATGGCCTGGAAAATGATGCCCATGCTGCAGCGGGCATTAGGCAAATTAGCCTACTGGCTCAAGAAAGTGTTGATAAAATGAAGGCCAAGGGGCTGGACTTTTTGATTTTTGGCAGCTTTGCCGAAAATTTAACCACCGAGGGCATAATTTTGCATCAATTGCCGATTGGTTGCTATTTAAAAATTGGTGATAGCCTGCATCAGGTTAGCAAAATCGGCAAGGAATGCCATCATGGTTGCGCCATTAAAGAGCAAGCCGGCGATTGCATTATGCCCACCGAAGGCATTTTTACCAAGGTGATAGAAGGTGGCCGAATTAAGGCCGGTGATCAGATAATTATCATGGGCTAGCAGGAAAGTCGCCTATCCGTGGCGAATTATTATCTGTTAAGAAACAACTGATTTTGCGGAGAAAATAATGATAATTTTGGGTATCGATCCCGGCACGGCAATTTGTGGTTATGGGCTAATTGAATATCAAAAGGGTCAAAATATTTTGCGCGATTATGGCTCGATTAAAACCAAGGCCGAATGCCCGATGCCGCAGCGCTTGCAAAGAATTTTTGGGGGAATTAATCAGCTGCTTACGGCCTATCAACCGCAAGTGGTGGCCGTGGAAAAGCTCTATTTTAATCGCAATATCACTACCGCCATACCGGTTGGCCAGGCCCGCGGGGTAATTTTGCTTGCCTGCGCCGAACAGGGCATAATGGTAGCCGAATATACGCCTTTGCAGGTTAAGCAGGCGGTTGCCGGCTATGGCAGGGCTAATAAGCCGCAAATGCAGGCCATGGTTAAGCGCATTTTGCAAATGCAGCAGATACCTAAACCCGATGATGCCGCCGATGCCTTGGCCATTGCCATTACCCATAGCCGTTTTATGACCAATCAAATATTAATAGCCAATAAATTAGGAGGCCAAGGATGATTGCTTTTATTCGTGGCTATATTGTAAGCCTGGAAGATGATTTGCTGATTATCGACAATAATGGCCTGGGCTATGCTGTTTTAATTCCCAGGCGGCGTTTAAATCAGAATTTGGCCATCGGTGAGGAAATTATGCTCCATACCCATTTGCAAATTAGGGAAGATGCCTGGCAATTATTTGGTTTTGGTGAATACGACCAGCTAAAGCTGTTTAGGCAATTATTGGCCGTATCGGGGATTGGTGCTAAAACCGCTTTGGCTATTGTGGATAATCTTAGTGTAAATGATATTAGCGTGGCCTTATCGGCCGGCGATTATAATTTATTCTGCAAAGTGCCGGGGGTGGGCAAAAAAACCGCCCAGCGCCTGGTGGTGGATTTAAAAGATAAATTTAGCTTTAATAGCCAATTGGCTTTAGATCAAGAACAAATAGGCGCAGGTATAGGCGCTATGGCGCTTAATAATGATGATTTATTATTGCAGGCTTTAGGCCAATTGGGCTATAAGGGTGCCGAGGCCAGGGCTTTGGCTATTGCCGCCCGCAATAATTTGGGGGCAGATGCTAAGGCTAATCAGCTATTGCAAGAGGCCATGCGGCTGGCTGCCCAAAATTAAGCAGTTACTAAATATATTATGGCAGGAAAATACGCAGCTAGGAGGCCTTTGTGCAAGACGATAAATTTTTTAACTCGGCTATGGCTGATGATAATTGGCAGGAAGAAGATCGGCTGATAACCTCCTCGATGCGCTATGAGGATCGGGAAATAGAGCCGGGTATTCGGCCGCGTACTCTGGCCGAATATGCAGGGCAAACTGCGGTTAAGCAAAATATTTCCGTTTTTATCAAGGCGGCCTTGCAAAGGGGCGAGGCCTTAGATCATGTGCTGCTTTATGGGCCGCCGGGGCTTGGTAAAACCACCTTGGCCAATATTATCGCCAATGAATTGAATGTAAATATTAGGATAACCTCCGGCCCTGCTATCGAGCGGCCGGGCGATTTAGCTGCGATTATTACCGGCTTGCAGCCCAGGGATATTCTTTTTATCGACGAAATTCATCGCCTTAATCGGGTAGTGGAGGAGGTTCTTTATCCGGCCATGGAGGATTTTGGCTTTGATATAGTTTTAGGCAAAGGCCCCAGTGCTCAAACTTTGCGCTTGGATTTGCCGCCTTTTACCCTAATCGGTGCCACTACCAGGGCAGGGATGCTTTCCGCACCGATGCGGGATCGCTTTGGGATTATCTTTCATCTGGAATACTATAATGAAGAAGAATTATTGCAAATTTTAAATAGAGCTGCTAAGCTGCTAAATGTGCAATTAGAAGAAGCCGGCGCCAGGGAAATTTGCCGCCGCTCGCGGGGCACGCCCAGGATAGCTAATCGGCTTTTGCGCCGTTTGCGAGATTTTGCCGAGGTAGAAGGTGGCGGTATTATCAGCGCCGCCCTCGCCCAAAAAAGCCTTAATGCCTTGGATGTGGATAGCCTGGGCTTAGATGCCAATGATCGTAAGGTTATGCTGGCGATTATCGAGCGCTTTAGCGGCGGGCCGGTGGGCTTGGATACCATTGCCGCCAGCATTAGCGAATCGGTGGATACTATCGAGGATATTTGCGAGCCTTATTTGATGCAGCTGGGCTTTATCAAGCGCACGCCGCGGGGTAGGGTGGCTACACCTGGTGCTTATCAGTATTTTAATAAAATTATGCCGGCCAATATCCTAGCCGCCGGCTATGATGAGCAGGAAAGCGGCCTGTTTAGCCATTTAGTTAATCAGGAGGAATAATTTGAAATTATTATTACATGCCTGCTGTGGGCCTTGTGCCACCGGGGTAATCCGCGCCTTATTAATCGAAGGCTTGGACGAAAATATTCAGCTTTATTTTCATAATCCCAATATTCAGCCTTATCAGGAGTTTAAGGCACGTCGGCAATCTTTTGAAGAAACTGTTGCATTTTACAAACTTCCTGCTATAATAGATAATAGCTATGATTTGGAATCCTGGCTAAAGGCCGTTGCGCCTAAGCCCGAGCAGCGTTGCGAGTATTGCTATCGCGAGCGCTTAGAGGCTACTGCCAAGCAGGCTTTAAGCTTAGGTTGCAGCCATTTTTCCACTACTTTATTGGTTAGCCCCTATCAAGATCAGGACAAAATCAGGGCAATTGGCGAGCAATATGCTACTGAATATGGCCTAAATTTCTTTTATCGGGATTGGCGGCCGCATTTTAGAAGCGGTTTGGCCGCCGCCCGCGAAAAAGAATTGTATATGCAAAAATATTGCGGTTGCATTTATAGCGAGAAGGAAAGATTTTATAAGGGTAAATAGGAGGGTGTTTATGAAAAAAAATCTATTAAAAGGCCTGCTTTTAAGCTTGATGTCGCTTTTAGCTTTTGCTCCTTTGGCCTTGGCCGATGATGTACGAGTTTTATTATCGGATAATGTAAAAGAGCAGTTTAGCATCACGATTGATAATGGCGATTATGATTTGCTTTTTGATTATGATGGCGAGGAAATCGACCGTCTAAGCGATGATGATCAAATCATTTTAGAAGAAAGCCGCAATGGCTATGATTTATATGTAAATGATCGCCTGCTAGAGGCTGATTTGGACGAAATTTATTTGCTGGCTAGGGATGAAAATTGCCTGTTTAGCTACGAAGATAAGCTGTATCGGGGCGATTTTCGCTTTAATTTAGATGATGATGCTTATGCGGTAAATATTGTGGATGTTGAATATTATCTATATGGGGTAGTGGGCAAGGAGATTGGCTATAATCAGCCTTTAGAGGCTACCAAGGCTCAAGCGGTGGCCAGCCGTTCTTATGTAATGGCCAAGCTTAATCCCAATCATAGTTATTATGATGTAACCGATGGTACATCTTCGCAGGTATATGGCGGTTATTCTGCCGAAATCGAAGGTGATGGCGGTATTGTTATCGAGGCCATCGATGCCACTTGGGGCGAGGTTGTTTATTATAAAGACGATATATTTGATTGCGTATATCATTCCAATGCCGGCGGCCATACCGAGGATGCGGCCAATGTTTGGGGTGGTAGCTCGCCTTTGCAGGGTGTGGAATCGCCTTATGATAGCTATGCCGAGGAAAGTGGCTATAGCAATAATATATATAGCTGGCAAAAAGAGTTTACACCCAGTGAAATTGTTGATTTGGCCGAACGTTATGCCGGACGCAGTATTGGCGATTATGTGGGCATTTCTTTATCGACTATTGGGGCAGATGGGCAGCCTACCGTATCGGGTAGGGTAACCGAATTTACCGTTACCGGCAGCGATGGGGTAATTACCGTTACGGATAGCTCTATTCGCAGCATGCTTGATAATTTGCGCAGTAATTTATTTACGGTAAATCAAAATGGCAGCAATATGAATGATGGCGCGGTATATGTTTTGGATGCCGGCAGCGATGAGCCGATTTTATTTGAAGATAGCGATGATTTATATGCCATTGGTGATGTGGGCGAGGCGGCTGTTAGCTTGGCCGATAGCTTTCATATTGCCGATAGCAATAGTGCCACTGCCTATGGCAGCTTAGGCAGCGATGATAATAGTATAATTACCATCGAAGGCTTTGGCTATGGCCATGGGGTAGGGATGAGCCAATGGGGCGCTATCGGTATGGCCGAAGATGGCTATGATTATCAGGAAATTTTGGCCCATTATTATAATATGGATATCAATGAAGACTTTTATTTAGGGAATTATGAATAATGAATATAGCAGATTTTGATTATGATTTGCCGGAGCATTTAATTGCTCAAGAGCCTTTGGCCAAAAGGGATAATTCGCGCTTATTAATCGTGGATAAAAATACCGGCCAAACCGGGCATGGTATTTTTAGCGATTTAAAACAATATCTTAAACAAGATGATTTATTGGTGATTAATGATACCAAGGTTTTGCCGGCCAGGCTTTATGCCCAAAAAATAAGCGGCGCTAAGGTAGAAATTTTGCTTTTAAAGCAGGTTGGCCTAAATACCTGGCAGGCCATGGTGCGCCCCGGCCGTAAATTGCCGATTGGCAGCCGGCTTATTTTTGATATCCCGGCACTTAGGGCAACAATTATTGATATGGCCGAAGAAGGAACCAGGATTATCGAGTTTGCTTTTGAGGGCGATTTTTATAATTTGCTGGAGATTTTAGGGCGTATGCCCTTGCCGCCTTATATCAAAAAGGAATTGGCCGATCAGGATCGTTATCAGCCAATTTATGCGCAGGAGCGTGGCTCGGCGGCCGCCCCCACGGCCGGACTGCATTTTACCGAGCCCTTAATGGCCGAATTGGCGGCCTATGGCATAGAATTTGCCAGGCTGGTGCTGCATGTGGGTTTGGGCACTTTTAGGCCGGTTAAGGTGGAGAATATTAAAGACCATTATATGCATAAAGAATATTATCGCTTAGATGCGGCTAATGCGGCCAAGATTAAAGCGGCTAAAGAGGCGGGTCGCAGGATAATTGCGGTAGGCACAACCTCGGTACGCACCTTAGAAACTATTGCCGATCAGTATGGTCAAATTATGGCCGGCGAAGGCCAAACCGAGGCCTTTATCTATCCGGGCTATCAATTTAAAGCAATAGATGGGATGATAACCAATTTTCATTTGCCGAAAAGCACGCTATTAATGCTGGTATCAGCCTTGGCAGGCCGGGAAAATATCCTAAACGCTTATCAAGAAGCCATAGCGCAAGAGTATCGCTTTTTTTCCTTTGGGGATGCGATGTTAATTATATGATGTTAATTATATAAGGAGAGTTTATGAGCATCAGTTTTGATTTGCATTTACAAGATAATCAAAGTGCTGCCCGCCTGGGCACTTTACATACAGCGCATGGCGATGTGCCAACCCCGATTTTTATGCCGGTGGGCACATGTGCCTCGGTAAAGACGGTATCGCCGCATGAGCTTAAGGATTTGGGTGCTAAAATAATTTTGGCTAATACCTATCACCTATACTTAAGGCCGGGCGAGGATATTGTGGCCGAAGCAGGGCCGGGCGGCCTGCATGATTTTATGGCCTGGGATGGCCCTATCTTAACCGATAGCGGCGGTTTTCAGGTATTTAGTTTAAGCGATTTAAATAAAATCGGCGAAAATGGGGTAGAGTTTCGTTCGCATATTGATGGTAGTAAGCATATGTTTACCGCCGAAAAAGTGATGGCTATCGAGCAGGCTTTGGGCGCTGATATTGCGATGTGCTTTGACGAATGTTCGCCTTATCCGGCCGAGTATAAACGGGTGCAGAAGGCCGATCAAAGGACATTGCGCTGGGCGAAGCGTTGTTTTGATGCTCATCAACATAATTATCAAGGTTTATTTGGCATTGTGCAAGGTGGTCTTTATCCGGAATTGCGTCGTAAAAGCGCAGCTGATATTACGGCTCTTGATTTTCCCGGCTTTGGGATTGGCGGTTTATCGGTAGGGGAGCCGAAGCCCTTGATGTACGAAATTTTGGATGTATTAGAGCCATTGATGCCGGTGGCTAAGCCGAGATATTTGATGGGGGTAGGATCGCCTGATTGTTTGGTAGAGGGTGTGGCCAGAGGCGTTGATATGTTTGATTGTGTATTGCCGACTCGTATTGCCCGTAATGGCACGGTATTTGTGCCGGAGGGCAAATTGGTTATCCGCAATGCGCAGTATGCTAGGGATTGGCAGCCGATACAGGCAGATTGCGGCTGTTATGCTTGCCGTAACTTTAGCAGGGCCTATATTCGGCATCTATTGAAGGCGAATGAGGTATTGGGGATACGATTAACTACTATCCATAATCTATACTATTTATGTCATTTAATGGAGGAGATGCGGCAGGCGATTAAGGATAATTATTTTGGGGCTTGGCGCAGGGAGTTTTGGCAAAGGTATCAAGGGGATGATAATCCTTTTAAATAAAACAGCAAAGGGAGTGTTGGCATGGAATTATTTAGCGTAATAGAGCAGAGGTATAGTTGTAGGAAGTATGATAGTAAGCCTGTTGAGCAGGAGAAGCTGCTTAAATGCTTAGAAGCTGCACGTTTATCGCCATCGGCTTGTAATAGTCAGCCTACTTATTATATAGAGGTAAAGGACGAGGCAATTAAGGCAAAGGTTTGCGATTTAGTGCCGATGCCGTTTTTGAAGCAAGCGCCAACGATGATGATATTGGTTGAGGATGAAGTTAGTTTAATACCGGCGGTTAGCAAGGTATTTGGCGATCAATTTTTTGGTCAGATTGATGTAGGGATAAGTGCGGCGCATTTTTGTTTAGCGGCTACGGATTTAGGTTTGGCGACATGCATGGTGGGTTGGTTGGAGAAGGCTGAGGAATTGAAGCAGGCATTGGGAATAGAGAAGGGTGAGATTCGTTTAATTATCAGTTTGGGTTATGCTTTGGATGAAATGAGGCCAAAGAAGCGTAAAGAATTGAATGAAATTTACGATATAAAGTAGTAGGTGAATTTTAATACATTTATTTAGGGGGAATTATGATGGCAGATTATGCACCGTATATAGATGTAGAGGGCGGATTAGCCAGGCTACGAGGGAATGAGAAGTTATTTAAAAAGATGTTGATGATGTTTTTGGCGAGTGAAGAGATGGCAAAATTTGAGGCAGCGATGGCGGCTGAGGAATTTGCGGCAGCAGGAGATATAGCGCATGCGATAAAGGGTATGAGTGGTAATTTATCATTAACGAAGGTATATGAAACCAGTGCGGAGTTGATGGTACAATTGAGGCAAGGCCCGGCGGATGCAACTTTATTGGCTGAATATCGAGAAGCGATTGAAAAGACATTGGAGTATGTAAAAGAATATATAGCATAAAAAAAGTTAAGGCTTAGCAAACAAAACCATTTGCTAAGCCTTAAAAGTTTTTTTTGATTCTTTTTTGGTACAATATAAGCACAACCCAAACCAAGAAAAAATGGTTAGGAGTTTGT
>CAYJPF010000072.1:0-1361 GCA_964372025.1 uncultured Peptococcaceae bacterium
CAAACTGGGATAAAAATGGGTTCGGATTATGGGCTCGTGCTTAGCTATTTTTAAAAGCAAAAAGCTCATAAATCCTAAAACATACAATTATTTACCAAAATTAACAAAAAAAATACAAAATGTAACCGAATTGTAACCATAACTATGCTATACTAAATAAGTACTAATGATTATATAGCTTATTTATATAAGAATTTTTGCAAATAAAATAGGCTATAATAATTGATTTATAGCAGCTCTGCTCAATAATATTTAAGGTGGTGAGTGCTTGATCCGCAAAATTATAATCGGCTTTGCCTTATTCGGTTCTTTGATTTTTATTGTTTTAGCAGGCAAAGAATATATGCTACAGCAGGCCGAAGCGCAAATATTTAGCGAGCTGGCCGCCTTAAAAAATCAGGTAATAATTACCGCGCCAAATCAAAATTCAAACTCGCTAAACACAGAAGATGATAATCTTGCCAAACAAACTAATGAGCCGGCCTCGATTATTGATTTTGCAGCCCTTAACCAAATTAATAGCGATATCCAAGCCTGGATTTCGATTGCGGATACGGTTATCGATTACCCGATTATGTTTACCCCTAATGATATCGAATATTATCTGCGCCGCGATATCAATCAAGAAAGCTCTAATAGCGGCGTGCCTTTTGTGGGTGCCGGGGGCAGTATTAATCCGCTTTCCGATAATTTGGTTATTCATGCCCATAATTTGCAAAACGATACCATGTTTGGCACTTTAGAAAACTATCTCGAGCCTACTTATTATAATGATCATAAATATATTGATTTTTATACCCCCCAGCAAGATTATAGCTTTGAAATAATTGCCGTCCTTTTAGTTGATGTTACCGTTGGCAATGGTCATTTCGAATTTTATAATTATCTGGATTGGGCAGAGGATGATGTAAATATCTTTAGCCAAACCGTAGCTGCGATGTCGGTGCATCCATTAGAGGCGGATATCACCGAGCAAGATAAATTATTAACTTTATCTACCTGCAGCTATCATGCCGATAATGGCCGCACGGTAATTATCGCCAAAATGATCGATAATAACTAATTATTATAGATACTAGGTAGTAAAAACTACTTAATATAAATTTAAATTATAAACCCGGAGGAATGAAAATGAACATCAAATTAAAGCGTTTTTATGCAAGTGTACTGATTATGGCTATGATTTTTACCATATTCACCCCTATGCCTGCCAGCGCCCAAACCAGTGATGCTGATTTGAGTGGAGGCAATTTACTCAATAATGGCAGTGGCGGCAGCGACGGCAGTGGCGGCAGCGACGGCAGTGGCGGCAATGACGGCAGTGGCGGCAGCGATGGCAATGGCGGCAGCGATGGCAATGG
>CAYJPF010000072.1:1461-12883 GCA_964372025.1 uncultured Peptococcaceae bacterium
CGGCAGCGATGGCAATGGCGGCAGCGATGGCAATGGCGGCAGCGATGGCGATGATGATAGTGACGGCGGCCCAGCACCGATTAATGACCAACCCAAAGATATAGAACACTTATTGGATATCGATGCTACCATAGAGGTTGATGGCAACCCAGTTGCTAATAATGCTGATATCGAGCTTACTGTTGGTGAGCAAGTTAGCTTTGTTATCGATTGGCAAGTTGCAAATGATGATCAAGATGGAAATACCGGCCTTAGCCAAATTGATATCAATGGCGGCGATTATTTCAAAATTGATTTATCCGGTTCGGTTATTAATTTCCTAGGTCAAGATCATTATCTAAACGATGAATCTGCTACTTTAGAGGACTATATGCCCTTATATATGGATCCTAATGGTGATAATATACTTTTAGGCCATTGGGCAATTATTTCCAAAACTAATGCCAGCTATATTCATTTTGTAGCCCATGACAATATCGAAGACTACTATGGCCGTTCGGGTGGCTTCTTTATCGAAGGTAGCGTTGGCGAATTTGATAGCGAAGATGATGAAGAAACAATTACTATCGGCAGCACAACAGTTACCATTAAATATAATCATACTCCCCCCGGCCATTTAGAAGGTATTAAGCTGGTATTTAATAAAACCGATATCGATGATAGCAGCAAAAACTTAGCGGCTTATACCACCTTGATTATCGAAAATGACAAATACGAGTTTACCGGCGGCTATGATAGTGATACCAAGGCTATTGTTTTTGACCATATCCCGGCCGGCACTTATACCTTAAGCGAAACCGTATCTTATTTTGATAGTTATGATCTTGAATCTTTATTAGTTGCATTGGTAAATGATGCAGATGATGCTAATGTAAAAATCACTGCGCTTGAAGACGGCAAATACACTATTGAAATTATAGTTAGCGAAGAAGATAATGGCAAAACCATCACTTTAAATGCTACCAATAAGCGTAAGGGCGTTTTGTTGGTAATTGGCAAGCGCGATGCAGTTAGCGGTGCTTCAATCGGTTGGGGCAAGAGCGGCGAATTTGTTTTGTATGATGAAGCAAATAATGTAGAAGTAAAGCAATACCGCATAGATAATCAAAGTTTGTATTATTTTAAAGACCTTAAACTAAATACTAAATATGAAATTCAAGAAATTTCCGCTCCCAACGGTGGTTATGATAAAGATACGCTCGCTTTCTTAGATGAATCTATGAATAATCAGAATCCGGGCTATGCGCTTGTACATGAAGATGGAAAATATTATATTACATTTTTAGATTTAGGCGATTATACCATTATTGCCACCAATGCTAAAATAGAAGGTACCCAAATTAATATCAATAAACTTGATAGCGTAACCAAGGAGATTATTGCAGGCTATACAACTATTAACTTAGGCGACCCCAATAAAACTCCTCCATACGCAGGCACCGCAGGCCATAATGCCGATGGCTCATATAGCTTTTACAGGGTTCAACCGGGCAAATATTTTATCGAGGAGCATACCGCTGCCCCCGGTTATGATAGAGGCAGCCTTGAGATATTTGATGCTAATGGCAATGAGCTTAAATACGAAGGTGGCTATTATTGGATTGAAGTAACCGGCGAAGAAGAAGGCCCCATCGAATTAACAGCCTATAATACCAAATCCGAAAAAGGCTATATTTCCATTACCAAAAGGGATGAGCAAAACCCTAATATCAGATTAGGCGGCACTAAATTTGAGATCCAGCTTATTGCCGATGCCGATGGCAACCCGATAGAAGATGGTTGGAAAGATGGCAGAACTACCTCAGCATATCTTGATATTGCCTTTGCCGATCTTCAGCCCGGCACCTATTTAATCACCGAAACCGTGGCTGTTGCCGGCTATGATATCAATAGCTTGCAAGTTACAGATCAAAATGGCAAGTCCCATCCCACCACAAATAATAGCTTTGAATTAGTAGTTAAAGCAGGCGATGTATATCAACTTACCGCCACTAATAGCAAGCTATATGTTAACCCCGATGATTTAAGCAAAACCGCTTTACCCTTAGGCTCGGAAGAAATCGACCTTGATGGCGATGGTATAGAAAGCCGCTATGGCTTAATTAAATACACCATCGATATCGGCTATGATTTAGTAGCTGATGCTGCTAAGCATGATCATGATGCCGTAACTACTTCCACCTATAAAAATATCCTGGTTTATGATAATTTAAGCCATGGCCAATATTTTGATACCACTAAATTCAATATCTTATACGAAGAATATTATCCGGCCGATGCCACCGGCGATACCGTTTATCCCAGCGGTAGCAGCTTTAACCTGGCCGATTATTTCCAAGTAGAATATCAAGTAGCAGACGAAACCAAAGATGCTTTTATCGCTCGTATCGAAGCATATCAGGTAGGTATTGATCAAAAGCCTGTTATCGGCTTTAGCAGCGACAAAACTTCCGTTATCATCAATTTAGGTACTTTTGGTGCTAATAATACACCTATCGCCATCGATCAAAACGGCAATGCCATTACAACCGATGCCGATTTAACCAGCTATTTAAAAGCTAAAGGGCAAAATGATGCCCAAATTGAGGATTTCTTAAAATCCTTTGGCGAAACAAGTGATGCTAAGAGCCAATCTTTAGGCTATACCTTCGAATTATTTGTTTATGCCGAGCCAAGCGAAGTTGCCTATAGCAATGAGGTTCTCGTTAAAGGTACCGATAAAGAAGATAGCGCTAAAGTAACCGGCATTAAAATCAGCGAGCTTGGCGGCCATATTACCGGCCAAAAAGATCGGATTACCATTACCAAATATGCCGAGCAACAATATTTAGATAGCGACCCGCTAAATAATATCCCCTTAGCCGGTGTTGAGTTTAAATTATTGATTGAAAGAACTATCGATAATCTAACCTCTTTTGTAGATTATACGGTAAATGGTCAAATAGTAACTGCTGTTACCGATATTAATGGTGTAGCCACCTTCGAAAGCCTGCCGGAAGGTAGATATCAGATTGTGGAAACCAGAACGGTAGCCGGTTATGATATTAATTCCTTAGCCGTTTATGATCTTAATCTTGGGGCTACCGAGCAGGTAGAAAATGCTCAATTTACTTTGGATTATGATTTAACTGCCGACGCCGAATTAAAATTTGCAGCCACTAATGATTTAGAGCCCGGCGGTGGCGGCGGCGGTGGCGACGGCGAAATCGATCGCAATCCCCCCGAAGAGGAAATTATTGAAGAAGAGCCCACCCCCTTGGGCGAAGAAGTGGTAACCATAACCGAAGAAACCCCGCTTGCTCCTAAGCCGGAAGAGGTTTTGATTATCGAAGAAGAAACCCCCTTGGGCGCTTTGCCCCAAACCGATGATAGCAGCCGCCTACCCCTCTATTTGTTCAGCTCTTTTGGCTTAATGGCCATAGCTGCAATTTTAGGCCTAGGCAAAAAGCGCAAAGCCTAACAAGCTACAGCCAACCGGCCGCCGCAGGCTACTATATTAAGGCAGTATTAGCAGAGTATCATGGTATAAAAACTAAATAGTATATTGTCTTTAAAAAGGCCGCTGTTTTCCACTATGGAAAACAGCGGCCTTTGGCTTAGGCCGGATTGCTGTGGATTATGATACATAAAGTAAGACATAATTACTATAATCCAAATTACATTGTAATTAAAATTGGTCTAATAAATTAAAACAAAAATTGGTCGATTGCATTTTTTATTAGCACTGTATATAATTAATATATCACATTCTTTTTCTGCTAATTAGGCAATGGACTAGGCAATATATCAACTATAATTGACAAAAGAGGTTATTCGATCAATGATTTGTAAAATTGCATTGGTACAGGCAGATTTTTATTTTGGAGAATTGCAAGCCAACCTAAATAAAGCAGCAATGCTTATTAGGGATGCGGCAAAGCAAGGCGCAAACATAATATGTTTGCCCGAATCTTTTAATCAAGGCTATAATGGCGCAAAAATGCAAAGCCTTAATCATTTTGCCGAAACAATAGATGGCCAAACATTAACCCTTATGCAGGCTTTGGCTAAAGAACTAAATGTATACTTAATTGCCCCTATCTTTATCCGCCATGCAAATGGCATATTTAATAATAGTGCTTTTTTAATTTCCGACCAGGGTCAAATTATTGGCTCTTATGCCAAAACACATCCGATAGAAATCGAAAAGGGTATGTTTACTCCCGGTAATTCTTATCCGGTATTTGTAACTAAATATGGTATTATTGGAATAATTATCTGCAATGATTTAAGATTTATGGAAACCGGCAGATTATTAGGTATTCAAAAAGCCGATATGATTTTTGTACCCTCCGCTTGGCGCTTTTTGGGCGATAATAATGATGAATGGGAATTGATGCTGCGCAGCCATGCCATTAATAATCGCGCCCTAGTAGCAGCCACTAATCGAGTAGGTAGCGCTAATGATTTATTTTTTGCCGGCGAAACCTTAATTGTCGATCCTAATGGTTATCTATTGCAAAAATGTAATGGCAACGATGAGCAAATTTTAATTCAAGAATATGATTTAAACGATATTCGTGCTGCTAAGGCTGCTGCCCAAGATATTTTTAAAGATCGCAAACCTTTAGAATATGATTTGATTACCAAGCCTTAAACAGATAATTACTTGCAAAGCAAGGAGGGATTATAATGGGAAATTTTAGCTTAGGCAAGGCGGCAAATTTAGCCCCTACCGGCATTGCCAGTTTTGCCAAATGCGCAATTTGTACAGATATTCGTCAAACCAAGGCCGATATTGCTATTATCGGCGCCCCATTTGATTTAGCCATTCAAGGCCGCTCCGGCACCCGTTTAGGGCCACGTGGTATTCGCATTGCCTCTACCCGTTTTTCGTATAAATCCGGTGGTAGCTATGATTATGAGCGCAATAAAACCTATCTGGATGCCGACAAATGGCTAATCGAGGATTGTGGCGATGTGGATTATATCCCCGGCGATTTAGATGCCACTTTTGCCAATCTTAGCGAGGCAATAAAAATTTTAGTGCAGCGCAAATCTTTGCCGGTTATTTTAGGCGGCGATCATTCTATCACCTACCCTGCCTTATGCGGCATGAAGCAGCTTGGCAAATTTCATATTATTCATTTTGATGCTCATCTGGATTGGACCGATAATATTGACGGCCAAAAATTTAGCAATGGCTCGCCAATGCGCAATGCCGCCAATTTAGATTATATTGATCAGATTATTCATATCGGCGTGCGTGGCTTAGGTAGCAGCGGTGCTCAAGATTTTATCGATGCTAAGGCTAATGGCGATCAAATATTTTCGGTAAAAGATATGCGCCGTTTGGGGGCAGAAAAGCTGTTTAAGGCTATCCCCGCCGGCGAAAAAGTATATGTTAGCTTTGATATTGATGCCATGGAAGCCAGCTTAGCCCCGGGCACCGGCTCGCCAATGTTTGGCGGCTTTGACTATGATGAAATGGTCGATCTGTTTGAGGCTTTAGCCGCCAGGTTCGAGGTTATTGGCCTAGATATGGTAGAGGTAGCCCCACAATATGACGAATTAGGTGGCAATACCTGCTATTTAGCGGCCAGGCTGGTATCGGATTTACTTGGTTTTATTATCGACAGAAAGGCCAATTTATAATATCCAATTATTGACTGATGCCATTATAAACAATATATGCTATGATTAGAATACTGCTTTTATTATTGCAACTTTTTTGTTCAAGCTAAAGGAGTATTATGATTACTATTCAAAAATCGGGAATTCCTATTTATTTACAGATATATAATGCTATCTGTGATGATATTAAAGAAGGGCGGCTAACCGTAGGCAGCCATCTTGAGGCCGAGCGAATTCTTGCTAAAAAATTAGGTGTTAACCGCAATACGGTACGCAGGGCTTATCAAAAATTACATGATGAAGGCTATCTTATCACCCGGCAAGGCAGTGCCCATTATATTCAGGCCGGCAACTTGCATACAAATTTAAATATCTCGCCCGATGATTGTGATATAGAATATATTTCGCCCTTGGTATATGTAGAACATAATGATGGCCTAAGCTTTGATGATGGTATTTATGGCCGGGCAGTGGGGCGGCGGCAAATGCCCAATAGCTACTATTTTATGGGAATTATGACACCGCCGGATTTATACCCTACCCAACTTATCAATCAAACTTTAACCGAATTAATTGCATCTAAAGGGGCAGAATTATATGATTATTGCAGCTCCAAAGGGCTACCTTTGCTTAGAAGCGAAATCTGCCGCCACTTAGAAAAAAAGCGGATTGATGTACCACCGGGGCAAGTTGTAATCGGTAATGAAGTTATTCAATTGGCCGATTATCTGCTACATATTTATATTAAGCCCGGCGATATCATCATTACCGAAGAGCCGGTATTTACCCATATTCATCAAATATTTAAACTGCATCAAGCCAAAGTAATTACCATTCCTATGGACGAATACGGTATCAGAACCGACTTATTACATAAAGAGCTTAAAAAACATAAGCCCAAACTGCTGTATCTTACCCCTGATATGCATAATCCTACTAATATTTCCATGTCGCTTAGTAGGCGCTTAGAGCTTTTAAACTTGGCTCGCCAATACGAAGTTCCGGTAATAGAGCAAACATTTTGCGATGATTTAGGCTTAGATGCCGCCAGCATACCACCGCTTAAAGCCTTAGATACAGATAATTTTGTAATTTATATAGGTAGTTTTAATAATAGTTTTACCCAAAGCATGCCAATTTCCTATGTGGTTGCTAACCCACGCACCACAAGCGCCCTGGTTAAGATGATTCAGATGACAGTTTATCAAATCGATACCTTTAGCCAGCATATTCTGGCCGAATGTTTAAAAAACGGCACTTATAATCAACATTTAGCCAAGGTAAAGCAAGCCTATCAGCAAAAACAAGCCATCATGTATCAACAATTAGATAAATATAGTAACCTGGGGCTAAGCTATATTAAAGGCCAAGGTGGCGGCGTGGTTTGGTGCAAATTGCCGGCTTATGTTAATGCCAAAAAGCTTTTACTCAGAGCCCAAGAAGAACGCATATTTTTTCATCCCGGTACTTTGTTTTTTCCGGATAGCAAGCAAGGCAAGCGGCATATCCGTTTAAGCTTTTTATACCCTTCGCTATCCGAAATTGTAGAAGGCATAGACAAGCTTGCCGCTATTATCAAAGAGCAAAAATCAGCAATCAAAAATCTTAAGGAGTGAAAAAATTGGAAAACAAAAGAATTGATTTGCCAATGTGCGGCATTTGTACTTTTGGTAAATATCCTTTTTGCAGTGATTTATCCCAGCTAAGCTCGGATATTGATGTAGCCATACTAGGGGCCCCCTTTGATATGGGTACCGATTTTAGGCCGGGAGCACGCTTTGCACCGCGAGCTATTCGCCAGGCTTCGATGCTGGATGCCCATTCGCCCAGTAAAGGCATTTACTATGCCGAAAGGGATTGCTACTATTTAAAAGATGCCAAAATTGTAGATTGTGGCGATTCGGATATGCTGATGTCTGATAGCGAATATTGCATTAAACGCATCGAAGAAGATGTGCGAGCCATTGCCGCTAAGGGTATTATGCCCCTGGTTATCGGTGGCGACCATACCACTACCACGCCGGTAGTTCGTGGCTTAAACGAGGTAGGCGATTTTACTATTATCCATATCGATGCCCATTTAGATTGGACAGATGGGCCTGCTCATATCAAAATCAGCCAAGGTAGCCCTATGCGTCGTGCTGCGGAATGCCCTTATGTATTGCCGATGGTTCATATTGGCATCCGCTGGGTGGGCAGCAGTGGCCCGCAAGATTTTGCCGATGCCAGGGCCCATGGCGATCAAATTATCTTTGCCCGCGAAGTGCGCCAAGATGGCGTGCAGGCTGTTTTAAATCGTATTCCTAAATCAGAGCAATACTATATTACGCTGGATGTTGATGGTTTTGATCCTTCGATTATACCGGCTACCGGCACCCCTTCAGCCGGCGGCCTTACCTATTACGAGGTAGTTGATATTTTGGCCGGAGTTGCTAAAATGGGTAAAGTAATTGGCATGGATGTTGTGGAATTAGCACCCAATTATGATGCCAGCGACGCTTCTAGCTTGCAAATTGCCCAAGTTATATACGAAACTCTGGCCAATATCCTCTACGAGCAACAATTGCGCGAAGAAAAGCAATAATAAGCCATTTTTTAGGAGGATTATCTATGGAAACACTTACTCGTTTAAATAGCTATATGCGCCCTATAGAGCGTTTTTTAATGGCCATAACCGTTGGCGGCATGACCACCCTTTTAATCGCCAATGTATTATTTAGGGCTATGGGCAGCAGTTTAAGCTTTGCCGAAGAATTAGGCGGAGTTTTAATGGTAGCTTGCACCTATTTAGGATGCCCTTATTGCGTGCGCAAATGCAAACATGTAAGGATGAGTGCCATTATCGAAAATATGCCACCTAAGGTAGGCAAAAACTATTCAATAATAATCGATTTTATTACTGCTTCAATCTTTGCCTTTTTGGCTTATCAGGTTGGCCTATACTGCCTGGATGTATTTACCATGGGTGCTGCCACCTTGGTACTAAAAATCCCCCGTTGGGTTTGTATTAGCCCTGTGGTTATTGGATTGGCTTTAACCAGCATTCAGTACTATATCCTCACGATTATGAACATCATTGATAAGGAAAATTTTTGGATTGGAACAGAGCGCCGCTTAGGCGATCCCGATACAGAATAGTTAGTTTTAGATGATAATTTGGGAGGTATTATAGATGATTATTTGTTTAATCGTGATTGCGGTATTGATTATTTCTTTATTAATGGGCATACCGATGGCTATCGGTTTGGCTATTGCCGGTTTAATTACCATGATGCTTGAATTCCCCGGCATGGAATTAACCATGGCCATGCAACAAATGTATACCGGCTTAAGCTCGTTTACCCTTTTGGCCGTGCCAATGTTTATGCTAGCTGCCGAAATTATGTGCCAGGGCCAATGTGCCGATCGCTTATTACGCCTAATGCGCACATTTCTTGGTCATTTACCGGGTGGAACAGCCATCACTTCGGTAGGAACCTGTACTTTATTTGGGGCGGTTTCCGGCTCTACACAGGCTACCTTTGTGGCTATCGGCAAGCCGATGATGAAATCATTAAGAGAGCAAAAATATGATGATTCACATAGTGTGGGCATGCTGATGAGCTCGGCTACCATTGCTTTATTAATCCCACCCAGTATTAGCATGATTATCTATTGTGTAGTAGCTAATACTTCGGTAGGCGAAATGTTTATTGCCGGCATTGGCCCGGGCATTATGTTTTGTATTCTATTTATGCTCTACGAAGCCTATTATGCCAAAAAAAATAATATCCCAACCAGCCCCAAAGCCAGCAGTAAAGAGGTTTTGGCTGCCATCAAAGGCGCACTTTTGCCTTTGGGCTTTCCGGCCTTGGTGCTTGGTGGTATTTATTCAGGCCTTTTTAGCCCCACCGAGGCCGCCGCTGCTTCTTGCTTATATGCCTTTATCATCGAGTTTTTTATCTATCGCTCGATTAACTTTAAAAAACTTTATCAGGCTTTGGTAAATATTGGCATTGTAACTGCATCTTGCTTTGTTTTGGTAGGCACCGGCCAAATCCTATCCTGGGTATTAAGCTTTGCGGCTATTCCGCAGCTAATGGCCGGCGGTGTTGCCGATATGGGGCTTAGCGCCAATCAGTTTTTATTATTGGTATCGGTAGTATTTTTTATTGGTTGTATGTTTATGGATTCTATACCCTTAAACTATGTATTGGTACCAATTTTTGCCCCGATTGGTTTAAGCCTAGGCATAGACCCGATTCACTTAGGCCTAATTGTGGTTGTTCAAACTGCAATCGGCTGTGTTACCCCGCCTTTTGGCTATAATCTATTTACCGCTATGGCTATCTTCGATTTGCCCTATACAACGGTTATTCGTAAAGTATGGCCTTATCTGCTTATTTGTATTATCGCCTCGGTTATTTTAGTATTTTTCCCCGGAGTAACACTACTCCTACGCAATCTGGTATTTGGTTAGGCAACTAACTAATAATAAAAAATTCAAAAGGAGAATGAAGTCTATGAAAAAGAAATTGTTATTAGCTCTACTGATGGTTATTGTTTTTTCGATGTTGATGTTATCTGCTTGTGGTGGCGAGCAAGAACCTGCTGCTCCTGCCGAACCTGCTGCTGATGCCACCGAAGATGCCGATGCCACCGAAGATGATGGCGAAGCTACCGCTGCTGTTACCTTAGAACAACGTACTTTTAAAGTTTCTCATGAATCCGGCTCGGAAGGCCCTTTGCAGCTTTATACCGAAGCCCTAAATGAGCATTTAAAAACCTTAAGCGATGGTGCTTATGATTTGCAAATATTTAGCGTTGGCCAATTAGGCGATTCTTTAGCTGTTGTAGAGCAATGCCAATCGGGCGCTTTAGATATGGTTATCGGCGGTTTTGGTAATTATGCCAGCATTACCGATGGTTTATCCGGCGTTTTAGGCTTGCCTTATGTGCTGCCCAGCAATATGGAAGATGTTGTAACAATGATGCGCGAAAGCGAATCGGCCGCTATGATGGCCGCAGAAGTTAGCAAAAAGAATATTCATGTGCTTAGTTTCCCCTGCGAAGGCTCGGAGTGGTGGTCTTCTACCTTCCCGATTAGCACCCCCGAAGATATGGCCGGCCGCGACTTCCGTGTATATATGTCGCCAATTGCCTTAGCCACATTCGAAGGTTATGGCACCAATGCTACCCCTATTCCCTTTACCGAGGTATATAGCTCGTTGCAACTTGGGGTAGTAGAAGGCCAATGCAATTCGCTAACCTCGATTAAGGATATGAAGTTTTACGAAGTACAGGATTATCTGATTGATAATGGCGCATCTTATTTGATTTACTTATTTGGCATGAATAATGATACTTGGAATTCTTTACCTGCCGAAGGCCAAGCTATCTTTATGGAAGCTATTGCTTTAGCCGAAGAGGAGTATTATGCCAGCATCTATGCCGGCGAAGAGGATTTGATCAAATTCTTTGAAGACGAAGGCCTAACTGTAAGCCGCCTAACCGATGAAGAAAAAGCGGCCTTTAAAGCTTTGGTTACCGATGTTCCCGATATCTTTGTAGAAGAGTTCCCCGATCAGGAAGTAGCTCGTGCCATAGTAGATCAATTTATAGCCGATTCTGCTGCCTATAATTAGTGGCAAGCGCCTCGGGCAAAGACCAATCGAATTAACTGTTGTCTAAAGTTTTACTCAATTTTTTACAAAAAATTGCGGGGGTATTGGGGGCAGAGCCCCCAAGGTCTTAAAAAGGTTTTAAGCCAAGCCAAAAAAACTAAGCAAGCAAATCCAAATTGACGGATAAAAGCAGCAAGGAAAGAAGA
>CAYJPF010000073.1:0-12740 GCA_964372025.1 uncultured Peptococcaceae bacterium
ACGGCCGCCTTTTTGGCCAAGGCGCAGGTTATGGCCTGCGATCAGCAAAAATTGGTCTTAGGCTTTGCCCCGGAGCATAAGTTATTTAAAGAATATCTTTGCAAAATCGGGCCGGCTCAAAAGATGCTTGCTGCTAAAATCACCGCTATCTATGGCCAGAATTTGCAAATAGAGGGTATTGATTTGCCATCTAGCAAAGAGCCGGAAAAAAAGGCCGAGCCCCAAAAGCCCCTAACCGATCAAGATTTAAATCAAGGCGAATTATTTTAATTTAATATATATTAGGAGGAATAAAAAATGGGATTTAATATGCAAAAATTAATGAAGCAAGCCCAAAAAATGCAAGCTGATGTAGCGCGTATCCAGGAGGAATTGCAAGACAAAACCGTAGAAGGCATGGCCGGTGGCGGCATGGTTAAGGCAACCGCCAATGGCGCCCAGGAAGTGGTAGCCATTAGCATTAACCCCGAGGTTATCGATGCCGAAGATCCGGAAATGCTCGAAGATTTGGTTTTAGCCGCCGTTAGGGAGGCCTTAAATAATGCCAAGGAAATGGCCGCCGAGGAAATGGGCAAAGTAACAGGTGGCATGGGCTTACCGGGAATGTTCTAATGGCTTATCAGTACCCTAATAGCCTAAATAATTTGATTAGGCATTTGGCCAAGCTGCCGGGCATTGGCCCTAAAAGCGCCCAGCGGATGGCTTTTTATATCATCAATAGCGGCCATGATTATCCACTTAGTCTGGCCGAAGCCATTGCCCAGGCCGAGGCTAGCCTGCATAATTGCCCCTTTTGCGGCAATTTAACCGATGCCGATATTTGCAATATCTGCGCCGATAATCGTCGCGATCGCAGCCTGCTTTGCGTGGTAGAGCAAGTTAAGGATATTATTGCCATGGAGCGCAGCAATAGCTTTAGAGGGATTTACCATGTGCTGGGGGGGGCAATTTCGCCTTTAGATGGCATTGGCCCCGAGCAATTAACCATCGATGCCTTAATGCAGCGCTTGGCTAAAAATCGAGTTAAGGAAGTGATTTTGGCTACCAATCCCACGGTAGAGGGCGAGGCTACGGCCTTATATTTAGCCAAAAAAATTCTACCTTTAGGCATAGTTAGCAGCCGTATTGCCCATGGCCTGCCGGTAGGCGGCGATTTAGAATATGCCGACGAAGCCACCCTTAGCTTAGCTTTAAACGATCGCAAAAGAATAACCGAATAAATATTTAAGGCTAGCAGCCGGCAATTATTGCCAAAACTGCTGGCCTTTTTAGTTAATCCGGATAACACTCTTTAAAGGCGATTTGATGCTTTTAAATCTACTATATAATATAGTATTAAAAAAGCCGCTTTTTATGATACAATATCATATTATTATACTAGCCAAAACTACAATTATATGCTATAATATCTAGCAAAGTAGTTATTATGGCTTTAATTGCCGAAAAATAATGCTTACACAATAATTAGGTAATTAAGTTGCAAATTTAACGGAGGTATTTATGCAGGCAATTTATATTGGCATGGCGGCCGTTGCCGCTTATAGCCTGGTGCTTTTAATTGGCGGCCTAATCAAACTATTTAAAGAGGACGAAAAAAAACTAGCCATTATTGTGATAGTTTTTATGGTAGTTGCTCCGCTATTAATTTTAGCTACCGAGCTTATCCCCGAGCAAAACCTTAGCATTTGGCTGGCCATGCCCAGCTTTGTGCTAATTGTAGTTTGGGTTTGCGCCGGCTATTTTTTAGAAAGCTATCGCAAGCGCAAAGCCAAAGATATCAGCATGGGCATCTTTAAAAAAGAAAAAGCTCCGCCTCAGCTTTTTAGGCGTAATATCATCATCTTAATAATTGGCCTAATCATTTGGCTTTGCGGCGCAAATGGTCTTTTAGCAGGCCATAGGTTCGAAAGTATTGCTTTAGCTATCAGCTTATTTTTGATAACGGCCGGCATTGCCTCTTTATGGCGTTATCGTGGCTTTTAGGAGGTCTTTATGATTAACGAACAAGAGCGCCAAATTTATGCTCGCCAAATATTATTGCCGGAAGTTGGCTTAGATGGCCAGCAAAAATTAAGTGCCGCCAAAGTACTGATTATCGGCCTAGGTGGCTTAGGTGCGCCGGTTAGCTATTATTTGGCGGCAGCAGGCCTTGGCAAGCTGGGGCTTTGCGATTTTGATACGGTTAGTTTAAGCAATTTAAATCGCCAAATTTTGTATACCGCCGGCGATATTGGCCAAAAAAAGGCAATTATTGCGGCCAGCCGTTTAAGTAAATTAAACCCCACATTAAGTACGCAAATTTATGATACAGCCCTAACCGAGGATTTAGCCTTAAAAATATTTGGCGATTATGATTTAATCATCGATTGCCTAGATAATTTTGCTAGCCGTTTTATCCTAAACGATGCCTGCCTTAAGCTAAAAAAGCCCTTTATCCATGCCGGGGTTGGCCAATTTCAAGGCCAAATGCTAACCGTAATCCCGGGGCAAAGCCCCTGCTTGCGCTGCTTTTTGCCAGCCAAAATAGAGGAAAGTCACGACCCCTTAGCAAAAGCTATTATCGGTGCGGTAGCCGGGGTAATGGGCTCTATGCAAGCTTTGGAGGCAATTAAGTTTATTTTAGGATTAAATGTGCATAATCATGGTTTATTTGTCTATAATGGCTTAAATGTAGATACTATGAGCGTAGAATTTAAGCGTTCGCCTACCTGTATTTGCCAAAATATATCCTAAGCGAGGTTATTATGACTAAAAAAGCGGCTTCTCGTCAACAATTTGAGCAAAAAATTAAAAAGACTCAAGCCCGTCAGATTTGGGCTTGGCCATTAATTGGGGCAATTTTGTTGGCCTTGCTTTGCTTTTTATGGTTTGCCTTTATCGACGAGCAAGAATTGGCCTTGGAGCCTTTAGCCTTAGCCGAAGCACCTGCCGAGATAGAAGTAGTTTTAGCAGGCGATATCCTTATCGATAGCAATATTAGCCGGATGATTACGTCCCAAGGCTATGATTATCCTTTGCAAAACATACGGCCGCTTTTTGAGCAAGCCGATTTAAGCTATGCCCAGCTAGATACCGTATTTGCTGATCAAGGCGCGCCTTTACCCGGCAAGCTGGATATTATGCAAGCCGATCCCGATAAGGCCGAAATTTTGCTTAATTCCGGGTTGGATGTGCTGGGGCTGGCCTCTTTGCATATGATGGATTATGATTTGCCGGCGCTGCAACAAAGCCGCCAATTAATCAGCGGGGCAGGGCTTAGCTATATTGGGGCCGGCGATGATTTAGAGCAGGCTAAAAAACCCTATGTTTTAGAACAAGATGGCATTAAGTTAGCTCTATTTAATTATTGCGATCAGGCCGATACTTTTTATAGCTATGATTATCCTCGTTCCCTAGCTGCTAAGGAAGCAGAAGGCGGCATTAATGATTTGCAATTGGAGGCAGCATTAGCCGATATAGCAGCCTATAAGGACGATTCGATTATTATTGTTAATTTATATTGGGGCAATGAATTTGCCTATAGCCCAACTGATGAGCAAAAGGCTATTGCCCATAGTTTAATTGATGGCGGAGCGGATGTAATTGTGGGCTATTCGCCACATAGTATTCAAACGGTAGAAGTATATAATAATGGTTTAATTTGCTATTCTTTGGGCAATTTGCTATATGCCCAAACAACTAGCCGCCAGGCCGCCGAGGCGATGATTTTGCAATTAAAAATCAGCCCCCTAGGCTGGCGAGAAGCAATTTTTCATCCTTTATTATTAGCCCCCGATGGTCAGCCTAGCTTTGCCCAGGGTGCCGATGCAACCGGCATTTACGAGCGTATTAAAAGCATTTCGGCCAATATCGATGCCGAATTTATAATCGAAAATGGGCTTTTAGTGATAAGATAATTTTAGCCAAGCAAAATCTTAAGATAATCTTAATCTACAAAATATCCTAAACTTAGCTTGCAATTAGCAATTTTAATAGGTATAATAGGCTAAGTACTAGCTAAAAACATAGCTTGTCCTATAATATAAAATTTTTGGGTGGTGTTATTTTTGCGCTGCAAAGTTATTGTAAACCCTAATTCCGGGCGGCAGGTTTTGCAAAAAAACCTGGAGATTATTATTGGCAAACTAGCCATGGAAATGGGCTTAAACCAAATAGATATTACCTATACCCGCAAAGCAAACGATGCCTGCAAAGCGGCGGCCTCTTTAAAAAAAGGCCAGTACGACCTACTTATTGGTGCCGGTGGCGACGGCACTTTAAACGAAATTATCAATGGCCTAATGCAAAGCAATGCCCAAATTCCGCTGGCGATGTTGGGGGCGGGCACAATTAATGATTTTGCCTATTCTTTGGATTTACCCAATGATAGCCAGGCGTTTTTTAATATGATCAAAGAGGGGCATACCAAAAAAGTGGATTTGGGCTGGGCAAATGGCCGCTATTTTATTAATGTGGCTGCTTTTGGCATGTTTACCGATATCCCCTATAAAACCAAAAGCAAGAAAAAAGCCAATCTTGGCAAGTTGGCCTATTATCTGGAGATTATGCGCAATGTGCCCGAGCAAATCCAAAATACCATGCATTTAAAGATGGAGTATGATGGCATTATTACCGAAAGCGAAGCCCTTGTTTGCATTATTGCCAATTCCAGCAGTGTAGGTGGGATTAGGAATATGATGAACAAAGCCAAAGTTGATGATGGCCTGCTGGATGTGCTATTAATTCGCAAGCCGGATGGCATTAAGGCTACCGAAATTTTTAATAATTTATTCGAAGGCGGCAATTTTAGCAGTGCTTTGGGCGTGATGCAAAAAGTACAGGTTAAAGAAATTTGCTTTACCGTAGCCGATGATGAGCAGGTAGATTTGGATGTAGATGGCGAAGTAAGCGGCAGCCTGCCCTTATGCATCAAGATTGTGCCACAGGCCATCAGCCTATATTGCCCGGCGCCTAAACATTCAACGATAACCAATCTACTAACCAATTAAACTAACCAATTAGAATAGCCAATAAGAAATGGAGAAAATAATGAAAAAACTATTGCTTAAGCTAATAGCAGCCTCGATGCTTATTTTGCTATTAGCCGCCCCGGCTTTAGCCAACCCGGTTCAAGAACCTATTGCTTTAAACAGCAAATTTAAAATTGCCTTTGCCGAAGGCATGTATGATCCGCAAATCTTGATGGATTATGCGCTTAAGCAGGGCATTGATTTAGAGATTATCACCTATAATCAAGATAATTATCAGCAAGTATACTTAGAGGCTCGTCTGCCCGAATTTAGCCAATATGATTTGCTTATCCTGCCTTATCATCAGGCTAAAGGCCTGGTTGAGCAAGGTTTAATTGCCGAACTGGATTTAGATGGCAGTTTTGAAAAATCGATGCTGGCCAGCTCTTTTAGGGCTAAGGAGCAATGGCTTTATGATGAAAATAGCCGCCGTCATTATGGCTTGCCGCTTACTTTTATCAACCCGATTATCTACTATAATCAGGATAAAATTAGCAATCCCGACTGGGCGGATATCTTTAATAAAAGCCAAACCGCCTCGATTTATTTGCCGGCCGATCCGACTTGGCTAATTAGCTTGGCTCAGGGTTATCATAATATTGAGCTAAGCAATTATCAACATTCGCAAATGCCTAAAGTTGCCGATTTATTAAGCAGCCGCTTGGCGGGTACGCCGGCTTATCTAGGATCTACAATGTTACATATTGCCGACGATTCTTCCGCAAGAATGGGTGTAATTTTAAGTACAGATTTAAATGAATTGGCCATTTTAAAAGAGCAAGCCGACTATGCTAATTGGCAACTTAGCGCACCCACTAAGGGCTTGCCATTGCAGGCTTATTATGGTGTAATTCCGCTGCATGCAGATATTAAGATGGCCGAGCAATTTTTATTGGAATTAACAAAACCGCAGGTAGCGGCCGACCACACGCTTTATGGTGGTTATTTACCTACAGCAAAGGATGCTAATCAGCTTTTGCCCGAATTATGGGCGGCGGCCTATCCTGATGGCAATATCGAAAATGATCAATTTATTGATATTGATCCGCTTTATCAATTTTTTAGCGAGCAAATGTTGCGCAATGCCTGGCTTGAGCATGCTGCCAGCTATGCCAAGCAGGCTAAAGAGCCGGATATTGCCGCTATCCAATTTAGTTTTTATCGGGATAATCAATTAAATATGGTCTATAATTTTGATTTAGCGGCTCAAGATATCTTCTATTATAATGCGGCCATTGACGGCGAGCAATTTGTTTTAAATCATTTTGACGATTTATTCCCGGCTTTAATCGAGCAATTCGAGGATGATTTGGCTTATTTAATGCCCAGCTCTTGGCCTAAATACAATAATTCGGCCAATTTGGACAAGGTATGGCAAATTGATATTACTTTTGAGGATAATACAACTTATCAGGCCTTTGGCCAAGATTATCCGCTACTTTGGCCGGATTTGGCCGCGGCCGTCCTTAATTTAAGCGGCCTAAATTTAGTGGGAGGATTAGATGTTATTAGTTTTTAAGCAGGGATTTTAGGTTTTTAAACAGGCATCTTAGTTTTTTAATGCAATCTTTAACCGATATCAGCCAATATCGGCGCCAAAGGCGGCGCAGCGGAAATTTTCGCTGGATATTATTTATCCTGTTCTTTTTGGCATGTGCCGCTGCCGGCTATTTTTTCTCTTTATCCAGCTTTTTTTATGTTGATAAGGTGGAAATTATTGGCAATGAGGCGGTAACCGAAGAGCGCATTATGCAGCTTAGCGGGGTAAGCATGGGCCAAAATATTTTTAGCCTGGATCTGGAAAAAATAGCCCTAACCATTAGCATGGACCCCTTAGTTAAAGAGGTTGAGGTAGAGCGCAAATTGCCTTCCGGCTTAGAGGTTACTATTGTGGAGCGTATTCCGATTGCCATCTTGGCTACAAGCAGCGCCTTTATTCAGGTAGACGATAGCGGTATGGTATTGCGGCGCGAGCGTTCTTTGGGCGATATGGATTTGCCATTTATCAGTGGCGTGGACGATATTTTGCCGGGCATTGTACCAGGTAGCAGGATAAAAGGCTCTCAAATTGAGCAGGCCTTATTTATAGTAAGCAGCCTGCCGCCGGAGGCCTTGGATATTATTGTAGAGGTTGATATTAGCGATATGCAAAAGATAAAGCTTTATACCAATAGCGGTATTGAGCTGCGTTTAGGCAATGGCGAGCAATTGGAGCAAAAGTATATTACCGGTTTGGGTATTGTTGAGGATTTGCGCGATAAAGGCCTAGCAGCTGATATTGAGTATATTGATGTAAGTTCGGATACACCGGTAATTTACCCGGCATATAGTCTATAAAAAAAGAGGCTGTCGCACTAAAAAGCGACAGCCCCTTTTTAAAGTTTTACTCAATTTTTTACAAAAAATTGCGGGGGCATTGGGGGCAGAGCCCCCAAGGTCTTAAAAAAGGTTTTAAGCCAAACCAAAAAACTAAGCAAGCAAATCAAAACAGCGGCAAAAAAGCAGCAAGGAAGTAAAATTGGCTTAAAACCGGCGCCTTTTGGCAAAGCCAAAACAGCCCTCAATACCAAGCAATAAAAGAGAGGGCTGCCGCATTAATACATATGTCGGTGATTTTACACAAAAACAATGTAGGGGTCGATGCCAACATCGCCCCAAAAACTTAGGCTTCCTATCAGTTTCGGTCTGATGTGGGCATCAGACCCTACAAACACATTGTTGATTTTATGCAGTTTTACCTTAATGCAACATCCCCCTTTTTTAAAAAGCTTTACTAGAAAATTAAGGAATCTAGGGGGCAAAGCCCAATGTTATCAAGTCAAGAGGCTAACTAGCCTGTCAGTCAAAGCGAAGAATCTTTAGCCTGCCAGTTAGCTTAAGGGCAAGATCCTTCGCTTATGCTCAGGATGACAAAGAGGCGACATTGCCTAACTTAATGAAATCGGGACAAATCCCCAAAAAGCAACTAAGATAAATTCAATTTCTTATCCAATAAATGATAGGTAACAATATAAAAAACCGCTGTTTGTACAACTACAATCATAAACATAAAGAAAGTAAAAGTATTGATTGCCCCAATCACGGTTAAATCCATACGAGTGATAAATCTATAAACCCAATCAGCATTGGGCGTAAAGAAAATACTGCTTAGTATAGCGCCAATAATTTGCAGCACAACAGTTAATCCTAAATAAGCACCAATCGAAGCCAAAAATTTATGGGTATTGGCTAATTGGCCAATGGCCATACTTAAATAATAAAATAATATACCGCCAATAGTACTTAAAAGCAAAATAAGCAACCAAATAAAAATTAAGCTGGTAAAATAAACAGGATTGGCAAAATCCAAATGACTAATTAATTCCTGATAGCCGGAGGCAATTTGCTCAAGTAATATCGCCAAATCGACAATACCGCCGGACATAATCAAAAACGAAAGCCCCACCACCACAAAAGAAATTATGCCCCAAGTTAAGGCCGAAAACAATTTGCTTAAAATATTGTGATGGGTATTAACCGGCAGGGTAAACATCAAATACCCCTCTTTGCCTAATAGGTTTTTGTAAAAACGCATAATGGTTACCACTACCGACATAATGCCCAAAGTAAAAATCAAAAGCATTTCTAAACCCATAAGCAGGCTGGCGGCAATGCTAAAAGAATCAACAATTAAACCGCCTTGCAAACGCAAAATTAAAGAAAATAATAAAACTCCCACATAAAGCGGCCAGTAAAAGCGGCGTGTTGCCCGCATCTCGGATAAATATAATTTGCCTAGCATCTAAATACCTCCCTAAACATGGCATCAATCGATTTACCATGTTGATCTCGCAAATTGTCAACAGTTTCTTGCAAAACAATGCGGCTGCGATCTAAAAATATTACCTCATCCAATACCTGCTCAATATCAGTAATTAAATGAGTAGAAATCAATACGCTGGCATCATGATTATAATTAGTTAAAATAGTGCTGATAATATAATCACGAGCAGCAGGATCTACGCCGCCAATAGGTTCGTCTAGCAAATATAGCTGGGCTTTGCGGCTCATCACTAGAATTAACTGCACCTTTTCCTGGGTGCCCTTAGATAAGCTTTTTAAATTATACTTAGGATCGATTTTAAGGATTTCCAGCATCTCGGTGGCTCTTTCAAGATCAAAATCGAGATAAAAATCCTTAAAAAACTTAAGCATTTCGCTAACTTTCATCCAGTCATTTAAATAGGTTTTTTCCGGCAAATAAGCGGTAATGGCTTTAGTTTCTACCCCCGGTTGATGGCCATTAATCATAATTCGGCCACCGCTGGGCTGAATTAAGCCGCAAGCCAGCTTAAGCAGGGTACTTTTGCCGCTGCCATTTGGACCTAAAAGGCCAATAATTTTACCGCGCGGCAAAACAATATTAACATCGTCTAAAGCCTGATGATGGCCATAGCGCTTAGATAAATGCTCGGCCACCAATAAAGGCGGCGCTTGGCCAAAATTAGGCTCGCTAACGGCCGCAGGCGCGCTTTGATAGGGATTATGCTCATAAGCGGCCGAAGGCGGCGGTGGCGGCGGCGGAGCATTAAATTGCGGCTGTTGATTATTAAGTTCATTCATGGCTAATACCTACCTTTTCTTTAGTGGCGGCGGCTAATTGTAAAGATTGCCGCCAATCGATGGCCAAATCGGCCATATCCTTAAAAAAATTATCAATCCTTAAAGTGGCTAATTGCTGCTTATGATGCTCGATTAATGCATTATCGCCACTTACAAATTTGCCATTGGTGCGCTCGGTATAAATTAAACCGCTTGCTTCCAAATCGGCCAAGGCGCGCTGCATAGTATTAGGGTTTACCTTGGCTTCGGCCGCCATATCCCGTACCGATGGCAGGCGGCTGCCCGGCGCAAAAGTGCCACGGATAATCATTATGGTTATCTGTTCGATCAATTGCGTGTAAATGGGGCGATCGCTTGTAAATTGCCAACTCATTATAACCCTCCTTACATATTTAATATTAGTTTAGCTTAATAATGCAATTGTATCACTGTATTAAGCACCTAAGTCAATAATACATCATCAAAGGCCAAAAGTCAAGGAAAAAATCTGCCAAAACCTATATTTTTAAAAATCAAAGAAAAAGCTTAAAAAACAGAGCATTATTGAGCTATTACCTTAAAAACAATCAAAAACGTCCGATTTCAGGAATTGCCGCTTTGACATTTTTTGATTATTATTAATAAGGATGCTAGCACTCAATTAAGGCGAGTGCTAGCAAGCAGAAAATATTTTAAACCGATAATAAATTAAGGAGGAGTATAAATGAATATTAAACCCTTAGGCGAACGTGTAGTAATTAAGCTGGTAGCATCCGAAGAAGTAAGAGCCAGTGGCCTGGTATTGCCTGATACCGCCAAAGAAAAACCCCAGCAAGGCGAGGTTTTGGCTGTAGGCCCCGGCAAAGTTTTAGATAGCGGCGAGCGTGCCCCGATGGATGTACAAGTAGGCGATATCGTTTTATTTGCCAAATATGCCGGTAGCGAGTTTAAGCATCAAAATGAAGAATATATGATTTTGAATGCCGAGCGTGATATTTTAGCTGTTCTTGTTAAATAGTACATTTAAAATAAATGCATAATACTGATATTATATAATCGAGGAGGATTTTATTAAAATGGCCAAACAAATTGTTTTTGATATCGAAGCCCGCCAAGCATTAGAGCGTGGTGTAAACGCTTTAAGCAATGCTGTTAAAGTTACCTTAGGCCCCAAAGGCCGCAATGTAGTTTTAGAGAAAAAGTTCGGTTCGCCCTTAATCACCAATGATGGTGTAACTATTGCCCGCGAAATTGAATTAGAAGATCCGCTAGAGAATATGGGTGCGCAGTTGGTTAAAGAAGTTGCCACCAAAACCAATGATGTAGCAGGCGATGGCACCACCACCGCCACCATTTTAGCCCAAGCATTTGTACGCGAAGGCCTAAAGAATGTGGCTGCCGGTGCTAATCCGATGGTTTTGAAAAAAGGCATCGAGATGGCTACTGCCGCTGCAGTTGGTGAATTAAAAAAGAATTCCAAGCAAGTTGCCGGCCGTGAGGAGATTGCCCAAGTAGCCAGCGTATCGGCTAATGACCCTCAAATTGGCGAATTAATTGCCAGTGCTATGGAAAAAGTTGGCAATGATGGTGTTATCACCGTAGAGGAGAGCCAAGGCTTCGAAACTACCCATGAAGTGGTAGAAGGTATGCAATTCGATCGCGGCTATATTTCCCCTTATATGGTTACCGATACCGATAAAATGGAAGCTGTTTTAGACGATCCTTATATCTTAATCACCGACAAAAAGATTACCGCTATCCAAGACATTTTACCCGTATTGGAAAAAGTTGTTCAAAGCGGCAAGCAAATGGTAATTATTGCCGAAGATATCGAGGGCGAGGCTCAAGCTACCTTAATCTTAAACAAATTACGCGGCACCTTTACTTGTGTAGCTGTTAAGGCTCCCGGTTTTGGCGATCGTCGTAAGGCCATGCTTGAAGATATTGCTATCTTAACCGGTGGCCAAGTGGTAACCGAGGATGTTGGCCTTAAGCTGGAAAATGCCGAAGTAGAGATGTTGGGTAAAGCTCGCCAGGTAAAAATTACTAAAGATACCACCACCATCATCGATGGTAATGGTCAAAGCGATGCTATCCAGGCACGTGTACAACAGATGCGTCGTCAACATGACGAAAGCACCTCTGATTTCGACAAAGAGAAGTTACAAGAGCGTATGGCTAAATTGGCCGGTGGTGTTGCTGTTATCAAAGTTGGTGCTGCAACCGAAACCGAGTTAAAAGAGAAAAAATTACGCATCGAAGATGCACTTTCGGCCACCCGTGCTGCGGTGGAAGAAGGTATTGTAAGCGGCGGCGGTTTGGCCTTAATTGATGTTATCCCGGCTGTAGCTGCACTTCAATCCGAGGGTGATAGCCAAACCGGTATTAATATTGTACGCAAAGCCTTAGAAGAGCCTTTAAAGCAAATTGCTTATAATGCCGGCTTAGAGGGTGCTGTAGTTGTAGAAAAAGTTAAGAATGCTGATAAAGGCATTGGCTTTAATGCAGCTACCGAGAAATACGAAAACATGATGGAAGTGGGCATTGTAGACCCGGCCAAGGTAACCCGTTCGGCTTTACAAAATGCAGCCAGCATTGCCGCCATGTTATTGACCACCGAAACAATTATTGCCGACATCCCCAAAGATGAGCCGGTAGCCCCCATGCCCCCCGGCGGCGGCTATGGCATGATGTAAATTAAAGTAATAAATTATAGAGACCCTAGCAAACTGCTAGGGTCTCTTTTTTGTTTAGCACGAGCCCATAATCCGAACCAAAATTGAGTACCCTAAAAGGGTAGCACGCGAAGATAAGATATCAAAAGCAGCTAGCGAGTAAAACAACTTATTAAACTAGCAAATGTAGTTGGAGCGGTATTTTGTATTTTCCAGGTGGGCGGTTTTTGCCCGTCTGGGAAATTAAAAATAAAGGCCGCAATGTTTGAGGAGAGGTGAGCCACCAGGGATACGAGTTTCACAGGGTTTTGTGCTAAAGAAAAGAGCAGCCTCCCCTACAATATGGATGCAAGGAGCGGCTGAACATCCTACAAGGATAACAATCGAAGATAAGTCAAGATATCAAAAGCAACTAGCGAGTAGAAAAACTTATTAAACTAGCAAATGTAGTTGGAGCGGTATTTTTAATTTTCCA
>CAYJPF010000074.1:0-12708 GCA_964372025.1 uncultured Peptococcaceae bacterium
TAAAGGCAAAAAAGCAGCAAAGAAGCAAAATTGGCTTAAAACCGGGCGCCTTTTGGCGATAGCCAAAACAGCCCACAATATCAAGCAAGCAACAAGCAAGTGTCATAGACAAAAAGAAGAGGCTGTCGCAAATGCCAAAAAACATTTGCGACAGCCCCCTTTATAATAGCCGATTTTCATCGCTTACGCGACCCCACTCGGTGGGCTGTAATTGCAGGCAATTACCGTTGCATCGGCCAAGGCAACTAATTAATAATAATAGCTTCGGCTAAAGCTTTGCCGGAATTTTCAATAGCTGCTAATTTATGCCATAAGGCGCATTTTTGCTTAAAATCAGCATCTTGATATTTTTTTTGGCCATTTAAAATAGCCTTACCATTAATCAGCTCTTGCTGTAAATACTCAATAAAATGATTAAAATATTCGGTATCATATCTTGTATTATAATTTACAGCCAATTTATGATTAAAAATTTCGATCATATTCTGATTTATTTTAGTATAAAAAACCAAATTTTTATCTTGATAAACCAAAAGTTTGGTGGCTAAATTAAAAAGCGGCAAATCGGATAAATTATTAGCAAAGCCGCATTTATGGCAAAGTAATAAATTCTCGAAATAAAGATGATTTTTGCTGTTTTTTTGGCATTTAGGGCAAGTATTATAAATGCCCCGGCCGCTAACTTTAATGGGTTTGGCTAAAAAAAGGCGGCCACAAGTTTGCTCAAAGCTGCTCAACCAGCTTTTATAATCGCTAAGCTGCCATAATTTATCTTGGCTTAGCCCCCAATTTTTATGATAAGTTGGATAATTGCATACTATAGCTTGGGCATTATTAAGGCGGCAAATTTGCGCTATAGCCTGGCTTAGCATGGCTTTAATCTGCTCCCAATCAAGGCCTTGGCCTTCAATGCTGCCTTTTTTTAGCACTTGCTTATTGGCATCTGCTATTAAATAATCGATAAAAAAGCGCTTATTATCCAGGCGGGGCATAAGGCCCAAATAATTAATTGGCTTTTGCTGATTAGGCGCTTTTAAAAGCAGGTTTAATGCTAAAAAATAATCCGAGCCTTTTTTAAATAAACGGGCGGTTTTAATTATCTTTTCTTGTTTTAAAGCCTGCTTTAAATATTGCTCTTGCCAACTACCAAAGGCCAAAGGCAAAATAAGATAGCGAATTTTGCTGCGCCTATTGCAAAAAAGTTCTTGCTCGGGTTCGGCATAAACTAAAGTGCAATCGCTAGCATCTTTATTGATGCTGGGATTAGCTATGGCATTTTTATAATTCAATAAATATAATTTGGCATAAAATTTACCGCTTTTAGGTTGATAGAGTAAAGAAAAATCCCGATTTTTGGCATAGCGGCAAAAATAAAGCGGCAATTGCTTATTAGCCTTACCCTTAAAATTAAGGGCATCTTGGCGTAAAGCATCTTTAAACGGCTCTACTTTAAAACTATTTAAGCTATTTAATAATTCTTTGCTGATTGGCGGGGTAGTTAAAGGTTGATGATAATTTATATTATCGAGCAAAAACCTAAAAGCCATATTATAACGCAATATGGCTTCATCGATTAGCCCACTTTTAGTGGTGCTTGGTTTATGCAGTTTAAGGATTATTGTTTTATAAATCATCTTATTGGTTAAAATCTTTGATTTTTTTTAATAATACTCCACTTCGATTGTCTTGTCAAGTTTTTTTAATTCACGGATTAAATCCTTAACAATACGCAGTTTAATATTTAAATCAATCGGCATTTCCACATTTTGATGGGCGGGGTTTAAGGCTCTGCCCACATAAAATGTGGCCTTGGTGCATTGCTTAATTAAAATTTTAGCCAATTGGCTGGCGGCATCTTTAGCATCAAGGTTTACGGCTTCTTGGCCATCATTGGCATTAAAATTGCGCACTATTTGTAAAGTTTGGCCTAGGGTAATTATCCCTTCTGTTACCAAATCAATGCCCTTAATTTTGCCGGCCGGCGGCACATTTTTTACTATATAATTTAAATCGGCGGTTAAAGGGCTATTAATTGCCCTGCTAACTATTTGCGATGTTGTGCCACCGCAAACAATTTTTTTACCCTCGCCGGCCATTAATTTAGCAACCACAACTTGATCTTGCGCCTGATCCACAGGTGGGCCAACCATAATCTGCACCGGCAAAGGCTTGGTTACATAGCAGCTTATCACGGTGGTATCATCGCCGGGCATACCTTGATACAGGTTTTCGCAAGCCGCAAGTAGTAAATTGGTGCAGCTATGGGCAGTCATATCTTTGGTATAGGATTTTTTTAAAAACTCAACAATATGCTTATATTGCCAGCCCAAATTTAAAGATCTGCCCACCCCGGCATGCACAACGCCATCACTAAAATTAACACAAATATCGCCCGATTGCACTTGAAAGCGGCTTTCTTTGATTTGCTTGCCGCAAATATCGCGGATTTTTTTTTCGATAGGCAAAATATTGCCTTTGCGCAAAAGCAAAATGCCGGGATTATCAAATTCTACCACATAGGCCTCGCCGTTATTGCTAATTTTGATGATGGTAAACGTAGAATAGGCCAAATCCCGCTCCTTACAAACCGGCAGAGTATTGACAACCGTTTCGACAACTTCGTCAAGCTTAGCACCTTCTTTAAGCATGGCCATAATTATTTTGCTGGTAAGTGTAGCCAAGATATTTGCTTTAACCCCACTACCAAGGCCGTCGGACATAACACTGATAATGCAATCATCCAATTTGGCAATTTCTACTTTATCGCCGCAAAGCTCTTCGCCTTTTTTATTTAGGCTTTCGGCGCATATCTCAAAATGATAACTCATCAGTTACTCCTCTTTAATTTCCGCTTCCATATCGGCGGTAATCGAGTTCTTTAAATTAGTTAAAACGGCCTTGCTTTTACCGGTTGTTTCCCCTAGTAAGCTGGCAATTTCTTGGGCGGTGCGCATTTGCTGGTCGATAATCTTTTGGGCGGTAATTAAAGTTTCTTCGCGCATTCTTTTTACGTTTTCTTGCTTGTTTAATTCTATGCTAATATCTTCTACAATCAATAGGTATGATTTTTGCTCGGCTATATAAACTGCTGTTTCTTTCATCGTTTTATTTAATTGCTTAAAATGCACGGTTCTTTCATAGCGATTATTGTCAGCTTGTTTGGCTTGCAATAAATCAGTTGTTTCTAAAATGCTGTTTAATGGTTTATTATGATAATCACAATTGATCAGCTCAAACATTTTAATAGCGGCTTTATTATAGTCTAAAATAATAAAATCTTCATTGAGCACAAATATGCCAGTCATCATATTATCCATCACAAAATTAGAAAATGATTCGGCTTTTTCGCGCATAAAGGGCAGGCACATATTAACATCTGCTTTACCTTGATATACGGCAATAGCTTTATCGCGGCAGGTGGGATAGCCGCAAGTGCCGCAGTTAAATTGCCTTTTACTATCGGCTTTGCCACTTTCGGCCAAAATATTTTGAATGGTTTTTTCATCTGGTATTTCCTGCTTAAGGGGGTTGGTATTAAACTCCATCATCAAATCCGCTTTTATATCTTGGGATAGGGGAGCAGGCAATTGAGTTTTAGCCTCGGCATTATGCTTAACCTGCTTTTGGCCGGTTAAAAAGTTAATTGTTTGTTCTTTTTGCAAAGGTCCGCCTAGGCAAGCGCCGTCGCAAGCGCTCATCTCGATAAAATAGCCGCTTATTTTTTGATCGGATAATTCATCCAAAAGCTTGATGCTGCGCTTTAAGCCATCCACTGCCAGGCGTTGATAAATATTATCTTTAGACCAATTAACGGTATGCAAAATACCGCCGGATACCGGATAAAGGCGGTTAATAGGTTGACTGGTTTCGAAGCCGGTTTCGGATAAAATGGCCGGATTAATCCCTCTTTTATCAAACATATCTTTTAATTCATTAAAACTTAAGGTGGCATTGATAATACCGCTTTGCTCGGCCTCGGCTTTTTTTGAGATGCAAGGCCCTACAAAAACAATTTTAATTCTATCGCCATAAATTTGGCGCATCAGCTTACCATGGGCTACCATGGGTGATACCACCGGCGCTAAACAATCAATAAGCTGCGGATAATATTTTTTAATCAGCATAACTATGGTTGGGCAAGCGGTAGTGATGATATTGCGCATTTGCCCTTGCTGAGCCAATTTAGCATATTCGGCCGAAACCCAGCCGGCGCCGATTGCTGTTTCTTCCAAAGAAGTAAAACCCAGCATTTTTACCGCCGTATTTAGCTGGCCGATGCTAATACCGGGAAAAACAGCAGCATGGCTTGGCGCTATCGAGATATAAACTTTATGATTTTTGCATAAAAATTGATCTATTTGTTCGATATCGCTTTTAATATATTTAGCATTTTGGGCACATACGGCAAAACATTGGCCGCAAAGAATACAACCATCTTGTAATATTGTGGCTTGCTCATTTTTTACGGCAATCGATTTTACCTCGCAATGGCGTACACAATTATAACAGTTTTTGCAATTTACTTCTTCAAATTTGATGATATCCATTTTGCCACCTCTTTTAGCTAGGTACTGTTATAATTTTTGTTAACAGTACCTAGCGCTGCTTATTATTTACAAAAGAGTTTTAATTTTGCTATGATAAAAATCTTCAACCGAGGTTGGTGTTAGATTATGGATTTCGCCTTCATTAATTCTAAGGCAAACCCCGCCTTTGCAATTACCCATGCAAAAAACTGCTGCTATATCTACTTGCTCGCTTGTGATTTTATCTTCTTCTAATAAGGCTTGCAAAGAGCTGATTACATCATAAGAGCCTTTAATATGGCAAGAAGAGCCAATGCAAACCTGAATAAATACTGCTGCTTGGGACATGTTGTTACCTCCTTTGGCTTAACTTTTATACTCTACATGCAATAGCTCATGGGTTTTGCCTTTAAGCAGGCCATTATATAAAGACATCAGCATGGGGTTTTCTTCCGAGCGTTTAATTTGCGACATTTTATCTGCCCCATAAAGGCCTTTGGCTCTTTCTTGTTTTACATTATCGCGGGCAAAAGGCTGGCCGGCACCGCTGATACAGCCGCCGGGGCAGGCCATAACTTCTATTAAATGATAATTTAATTCGCCTGATTTTACTTTTTTAATCAAGGCATCGGCATTAGCCAGGCCGCTTACGATAGCAATCTTAACTTCTGTTTCGCCATAGGGTACGGTTAATTCCTTTAAGCCATTCATGCCCCGTACACCGCTAAAGGCAATGCTTTGTAAGCCTCTAAAGCTTTTATCTGCAGTAACTTTGCGAATTACCGCCTCGGTTACGCCGCCGGTTACGCCAAAGATAACCCCGGCCCCCGATGATAAGCCAAAAGGCATATCTGTGGCTTCGGCTTCTAATTCGGCAAAGATAATACCACTTTCTTTAATCATTAAAGCCAGCTCCTGGGTGGTGATAACAATATCTACATCGGGGCAATTATCACGCTTAAATTCTTCCCTTTGGGCTTCGTACTTTTTGGCGGTGCAGGGCATAATTGCAACGGATATGGTTTGCTTGCCATCCATTTCGTCGATATTTTTATAATGCTCTTTAAGCACAGCACCAAACATTTGCTGCGGCGAGCGGCAGGTGGAAATATTAGCTAAAAGCTCGGGATAGCGATTTTCGGCATATTTTACCCAAGCCGGGCAGCAGGATGTAAATAAGGGTAGATTTTCGTTTTTGCTTACCCTGGCCAAAAACTCCTTACTTTCTTCTATTACGGTTAAATCGGCGGCTAAGGAGGTATCAAAAATAGCATCAAAGCCTAAATGGCGTAAAGCCGGTACAATTTTATCCATGCTGTTTTCGCCTTTATCAAGCTCGAATTCCTCGCCTAGGGCTACCCTAACCGCCGGTGCTACTTGTACTACTACTCTTTTATTTTTATCGTCTAAAAACTGCTCAAGTTTATGGCAATCATTTTTAATTACAATTGCCCCGGTAGGACATACCGCCGCGCATTGGCCGCAATTAACACAATTTGTTTCGGCAATAGGTTTATTAAAGGCCGGGCAAACCTTTAATTCCGAACCACGATAGGCAAAATTAATAGCACCCACGGCTTGGATTTCGTCGCAAATGCGAACGCAATCACCGCAAAGAATACATTTGCTTTCATCCCGAACTATCGAGGCGGATGAGCTATCGATTTTAGGCATATCATTGGTATTGCTAAAGCGGATGCTATTAATGCCAAAGCGTATGGCCAGCACCTGCAATTTGCAACGACGATTGCGGCTGCAAGTTGTGCAATCGCGGCAATGATTGGCCAGCAATAATTCCAAAATCATTTTGCGATGCTTACGCAATTCTAAAGTATTGGTTTTAAGCACCATTCCTTCACGAGGGCGGGTAGAACAAGCAGCTTGAATTCCTTCGCCTTCGATTTCGACCACACACATGCGGCAAGCCCCGTAAATAGACAAATCCGAGTGATAGCAAAAAGTGGGCATTTGAATACCTGTTTTGCGAATAACCGCCAAAATATTTACTTCGTCTTCAATGGCTACTTGCCGTTCATCTATGGTCATGTATTTTACAGTATCAGTCATTGGATTTCCTCCTAAATTATAATCAATTATTGGCAAATAATCGCTTTAAATTTGCAACTATCCAAACAAGCGCCACATTTAATGCATTTTTGAGCATCTATAGTAAACGGATTTTTTACTTCGCCGCTAATGGCATTAACCGGGCAAATTTTAGCGCATTTAGTGCAGCCTTTGCAAAGTTCGGCCACGATATGATAATTTTTAAGGCCCTGACATTCCCCGGCCGGACATTTTTTATCAACAACATGGGCCAGATATTCATCCTTAAAGTATTTTAAAGAGCTTATCACCGGCGAAGGAGCTGTTTTACCTAGGCCGCAAAGAGCGGTTTTGCTAATCGTATCGGCTAATTCTTCAAGCATATCCAAATCTTCAAGTTTACCATTGCCGGCTACAATGCGCTCTAAAATTTCCAGCATCCGCTTTGTGCCTTCTCTACATGGTACGCATTTGCCGCAGGATTCGTTTTGGGTAAAATTCATAAAAAAGCGGGCTACTTCAACTATGCAATTATCCTCGTCCATTACAACCAGGCCGCCGGAGCCGATCATTGCGCCAATTTCTTTTAGGGAATCAAAATCAAGCGGTAAATCTAAATGCTCGGCGGTTAAGCAGCCGCCGGAAGGGCCGCCGATTTGCACTGCTTTAAATTGCTTATTGCCGCGGATGCCGCCGCCAACTTCATAGATAATATGGCGCAAGGTTGTGCCCATCGGTACTTCGATTAAGCCGGTATTTTGGACATTGCCGGTTAAAGCAAAGGCCTTAGTGCCGGGGCTTTGTGCCGTACCGATTGCGGTAAACCAAGCCGCCCCTTTATTGATAATCATCGGCACTGTGGCAAAGGTTTCGACATTATTGATAATGGTAGGCTTGCCAAAAAGGCCTTTTTCTACTGCCCGCGGCGGTTTGATGCGGGGCATACCACGATTGCCCTCTAAAGATTCGATTAAGGCAGTTTCCTCGCCGCAGACAAAAGCACCTGCACCTTGGCTGATAGCTATATCAAAATTAAAGCCTGTACCTAAAATATTTTTACCGAGCAAGCCATTTTCCTTGGCTTGTTTGATGGCAATTTCTAAGCGGGTAATTGCCAGCGGATATTCGGCCCGCACATAAATATAGCCCTGCTCGGCGCCGATAGCATAGGCGGCTATTATCATTCCTTCCAGCAAGCGATGGGGATCGCCTTCCATGATGCTTCTATCCATAAAGGCACCCGGGTCGCCCTCGTCGCCATTGCAGATTATGTATTTGATGGCATTATCACGGATTAAGGCTTGCTCCCATTTTAAGCCGGCCGGAAAACCGCCGCCGCCACGGCCACGCAGATTAGAAGCAATCATTTGCTCGATAACTTCTTGTTGGCTCATTTCGGTAATGGTTTTGGCCACTGCCGTATAGCCATCCCTGGCCAGATATTCTTCAAAACATTCTACATTGGTATGGCCGCAATTTTCTAATACCAAGCGATTTTGCTGGGCATAAAAAGGGATTTCTTCTTCCGAGGCATAGGCGATATCATTTTGCTTATAGACTAAGCGCTCGATTACTTCATCGCCTAAGATGGTTTTTTCGACTATTTCTTGGCAATCTTCAAGCTTGGCTTTGATATATAATATCCCTTGCGGCTCGATGCGAATTAAAGGGCCTACCTCGCAAAAGCCATGGCAACCGCTGGCTTTAAGGCTAACTGCACAATCACCGCTTTCTTTTTGTAATTTTACAATTACTTGCGAGCCTTTTTCGGCTAAAATGCGCGAAATTTCGGCATATATTTCCAAAGAGCCACAAGCCACACAGCCTGTGCCGGCACATACTAAAACTTGCTTATTTTCCTGCTTTAGCCAGGATTGATATTCTGCTTGGCAGGTCTGTAATTCTGCTTTATTTTTAATCATTGTTAATAACCTCCTCAGCTTCTTGGGCAAGTTTTTGCTTTAAATCGGCAATTATTTCGCGGGCTTTATCGGTGGTAAGCGAACCATAAACTTTTTCGTTAACGGTAATAACAGGAGCTAAACCGCAAGCCCCTAAGCAGGAAACGGTTTCGACCGTAAAGCCTAAATCATCAGTGGTATGCTTTTGAGCAGAAAGGCCCAATTCGCTATAAAGCGTATTTAAAATATCCATCGATTTACGAACATGGCAAGCTGTGCCATCACAAATTTTAATTACATATTTGCCTTTAGGCTGCAAAGAAAAATTCTCGTAAAAGGTAGCTACCGAAAAAATCTTTGCTTCGCTTACATCGATCTTTTTAGCGATATAAGCAAAAATTTCTTGGGGTAAATAGCGATATTCCTTTTGTACCTCTTGCAAGATGCTAACAACTGCAAACGAATTATAATCATGCTTTTTAAGTATTTGATCCAAGAAAGTATAATCAACAATAGCAGGCAAGTTATTATCGGTAATTTTTTCCATATTTGGTTCATCCTCCATATTTTTGCCGTCAGGCAATAATTATTTTCTTTACTATATCGCGTTTTTGTAAATTTTACAATAACAAATATTTGTAATATTTTAAAAAAGAAAAGATTTTTTATTATAATACGGTATTTTTATTGTAGTAATTTAGGATGATTTTGCAATTTATTTACAAGATAAACCGGGTATGCTAAATAAAATTTAATATCAATCATTAATGGTAATTTGGAAATACTATGCATATGTTTGCAAATAATAAGCTGCAAAGAGGGGGATGGCAAGGGGGAAACTTCCCCCTTGCGGTTCAATAAAAGCACCGGGTCTTAAGCTCCAGCATAACCGATTTGCCACTTCTGCGAATACCTGTTAGCACCTTGATTAATTCTGTGTCGATAAATGGCTTGATGTGGGCTAAATATATATCTCGATTTACCATGATAATCACCTCACTATTAGTATATTGCCATAGTTATAACTTTTATACAATGATTTTTAGAATATTTTATCAGTTATATCTGATAAAATCAGCTAACAAATTACGTTTTTTCAAATTTTAATTGTACTATATTAGGTAGCATGATATAATCACCATTAAGTCTAATTGTTAAAATACTCACCGAAAGGATAAACACATGCCCAAAGAAAAGCGGGAAAACCGGCAAAATAGCCCTCGCAGCAAATCCTTCATAACAACCACCATTTGCTTTTTCATAATAATCACGCTTTTTTATCTGCTGATCATCGTCATAAAACCCGGTACAGTGGCTATTCTCACTGTGTCCGAAATAGAAAAAACCGATTTAAGCCGTCAATATGTACTGCTAAATGCCAATATAGCCGACTTTTATCCGGGCGAATTATACGAGCCGCAGGACTTTTCTGCCCAACCGCCCATTCTCATGGATGAAAATGCCAAATACGGCACCTATCGCATCCAGCTCAACTTGCCGGCAGGTAAAACCTATGGCATTAGCGGGCTATCCTCCGACTATGCGCAAAATCTTTATGTAAACGGAGAATTACTTTCACAAATCGGTGTGGTAAGCCGGGACATAGCAGAATTTACCCCCCAAACCGACTACTATTCCGTCTATTTCACCCCCCAAACGGATAGCACCGAGATAATTTTACAGCTGGCCTACCATAATCACACCTATGGCTATTTTAAAGATATTTACTTAGCCGAGCAGGATGTAATTATCGAGCGAAATCGCGCCGAATTTTTAAGTAATGGTCTTATTATGGGGGTGCTATTGGCCTTTATGATCTTCTTTCTGGGTATGTTTTTAAGTTATACCGAGCGAATTAGTTTTCTGTGGTTTGCCCTCACTTGTTTTTGTGCCGCTTTGCACTATTCGGCATATTTCAGTAAAGATATTATGACATTGCTGCCTCATCTCTCCTGGTATATTTTGCATAAGATTGAATACCTTTCCCGCTTTGGCTTTTACTTCTTTTTAATTCTTCATGTGCTATCTGTGCTAAAGCTTAAACTTTCGACTTGGACAAAATATGTTTTTTTCGGTGGCTTTGCGGCGATTTCAGTTTTCTATATACTTACACCGTCCATAATTTACACCAGGTATGTTTATGTTTTCGGGGTGGTTATGACCATCATTTTGCCAAGTATTACCGGCTATATTTTATGGCGAGGTTATCAAGATAAATTATTTGCCCATCGGGAAAATTTGATTGTCGGTTTTAGCACGCTATTGATGGTGGCGGTATGGTTTATGGAAGCCTTTACCTATCACGGTGTTTCATATTATATTCTGCCATATATCACTATTCTGATTGTCTTTTTCAGTGCTATTGCCCTGACAATGCAGTTTTTGCGCACCGAGCGTGAACTGGCCCTTTTGCAGATAAGGGAAAAAGAGATTGCCAAAAATGCCGCTATGCTTGAGAGCATCAATAATATGAAAACCGACTTTTTCCACAAAATGGCGCATGAAATTAAAACCCCACTGGCCATTATGAGCGGCTATGCCCAGCTTACCAATAAGCAGATTAAAAATGATGGAATAAGCATGGAAACCACGCAAAACTTGAAAATTATTTCCTCTGAAGCGACAAGGCTGGCCCAGCTTGTGTCAAGCCTGATGGAAATGCCCACTACACCCATTGCCCAAGCGGTGCTAAGCAAACTATCGATAGCGGAGTTTTTACACTATGCCGCTGTGGTCTGCCGAGGACTTTTGGAGAAAAAGGGCAATCAGCTTTATATAAAAGGCGATACCGAGCAGTACGTTTTGGGCAATATGGAAATGCTGGTGCAGATGATGATTAACCTTTCTGTCAACAGCAATAAGCATATGGCAAACGGCGAGTTTACCATTGAAGTAGCAAGCGAAAATGATGGTAACACGGTGGCGCTTTATGTGCGTGATACAGGCTGCGGTATCCCGAGCGAAAATGCCGAGAAAATCTTTGCCAAAGGCTTTACCACCGGCAGCAGCAAAGGCTTGGGGCTTGCTATTTGTAAGGAGATAGCCGAACTTCATGGCGGCGATATTATCCTCTTAGCGGATAAAGGGCAAGGCGCTGAATTCAAAATTACGATACCGACAAATAAGGAGTAAACTTATGGCCAACATCTTACTGGTAGAAGACGACCCACATTTAAACAATATCAACAGGCAAGCACTGGCCGGCGAGGGCTACACCGCCCTATGCGTAACAACGGTTAGCGCCTGCCTGGAAACCTTGCAAACTGCGGCGGTGGACTTAATTGTGCTTGACATCGACCTACCCGACGGCAATGGTCTTGAAGTTTGCCGGCAGATAAAAGAAAAACAAGATACCCCGATTATATTTCTAACCGCTATGGGCGAAAACAGTGATATTGTTAAGGGGCTAAATGTCGGCGGTGATGATTATATGACCAAGCCTTATGATTTAGAGGTATTTGTAGCGAGAATTAAGGCAAGACTTCGCCCACGGCACAAACAGGCGACCATGCGTACTCTTGGCAAGCTGCAAATTGATAATGTTAGCGGAATTGCCCGGTTTAAGGATATAGATTTACTGCTTACCAAAAGAGAATTACTGCTTTTGTGGCTACTTATCGACAAAAAAGGCGAGCTGATAGACCGCGACGAGCTATATCAAAAGGTGTGGGGCTACCCTGCGGCAGACGATTATAATGCGCTTAGAATTTTGGTATCGAGGGTGAAAACAAAACTGTTCGATGCCGGTTGCCAACTGCAAATCGTGACCGAGCGACAAAAAGGATACACCCTAATGATATAGTCCCCCTACCTCCTAATCGTTGAAACCTTTCGTTTTTGAAAGGTTTCTCTTTTTTTATTGTGAAAATGCTAGAAATCATTTATAATGGAGTATGTATAGCTCTGTCGAATTGCAGGCTTATGACGGAAGATAGCAAAAAACATTATTTTGGGAGGTCTTATGCAAAAGACGAAATTAGCAAATAAAATTTTAATGGTGATGCTTGCGCTGTGCCTGGCGGTGGTACTTATGCCGACGGTGGCTTGGGCGGTAGATAATGTGGATTACCAAAGCCCGACGTTTGACGCTGGTGGGAATTTGACGGGGTTTGAGGATTTAACTAAAAACGGCGTAACGGCAGTAACGGCGACCGATACGACATGGAATAGCAGCGGAGCAAATGCAGGCTGGTATGTGGTTCAAGGTAATATCACAAACACCACTAACCGCATCA
>CAYJPF010000075.1:0-12661 GCA_964372025.1 uncultured Peptococcaceae bacterium
CGGTTTTTGCCCCGTCTGGGAAATTAAAAATAAAGGCCGCATCTGTTTGAGGAGCTTTAGCTCCGAGTTATGCGGCCTTAGCGGAGACGAGTCCACATTACAGGCGTGCCCCGCGCTTCGCAATTAGCGGTCGTTTTTGGTTACTTTTTGCGACCAAAAAGTAACAACCCCCTCTGCGACCAGAGGAAATAGACTAACAAATGTAGGCGAGGGCAGACAAACTTTGCAACCCACGAAGCACAACCCAAACCAACTATCCGCCGATAAACATAAGCAACCTATAACCCAGCTAACAAAAGGCAACAAGCAACAAAGGCAAAGCTAGCAACCCACGAAGCACAACAAATACAAATATCCGCCGATAAACATAGGCAATCTATAACCCAGCTAACAAAAACCACCAAAAACAAACCACCAAAAACAAACAAAAAAAGAGGCTGCTGCAATAAATAAATCTGCAACAGCCCATATTACTTGCCATCTAAAAAAACAAATCTAACTTTCTTAAGCTGGCGCTAAACATAATATCTCACATAGCGTAGAGCACTTCATTTCTATTTGCTGCGCAAATAAAAATAGCAGCTTTCTTTCAATTTTATCAATTCGATTATCAGTTGTTGCAGCTGCTATATAATCCGAGCTAACCTACATTACCCTATCTATAATTGAAAGAAAAGATTAAGTTCAAAAGATTAAGACCTTTGCTTTTTGAAAAAAGCAAAAGCAAAAACTTTTAGAAATTATTAGCTTTGCTAAATTTTAATGAATACTTAAAACTACTCCTCGGCCGGCATCTAAATTAACCATAGTACCATGAGTAAGTAACTCGGTAGCATGCGCTACTTCAATAATAGTAGGAATATTTAAAGCCATACCGCAAATAGCACTATGACAATTAATACCGCTTTCTTCGCAAATTATACCGCCTGCCTTGCGTAATATAGGCATCATAGAATTTGTCGTTTTAGGCATTACCACAATATCACCAATAATAAAGTTAGCGCGCAGCTCATCCTCGTTTTGGCATACACAAAGCCTGGCCTTAATATTGCCCGAATTTGCCATCTGCCCCTCAGCCAAAATATTACCCACCAAATGTACCTTAAGCATATTAGTATTGCCCGATATCCCAAGCGGAATGCCGGCGGTAATTACCGTTAAATCACCGCTTTTTACCAGGCCTTCGGCCTCGGCCGCATTAGCCACCGTTTCGAATAATTGATCGGTGGTAGCCATCTCGCTAATCATTATCGGCACAATGCCCCAAGATAAGTTTAACTGACGCCGCACCTTCTGATCACTGCAACCGCAAATAATCTGGCAGGCCGGCCTAAAACGCGAGATCAACCTGGCCGTACGGCCGCTTTTAGATGCCGTAAGAATAGCCACCGCCCCCAAATCATGGGCTGTTGTACAAGTAGCATGCGAAATAGCAGCCGTGATATCTTTAATATTATTAGTAGCCTCATTATTGCTCATCCTGGCTATATAATTGATGTTTTGCTCGGTATAAGCTGCAATCGAAGCCATCGTTTTAACCGCCTCTAAGGGGTATTCGCCGGCTGCGGTTTCGCCGCTTAACATAATCGCCGATGTGCCATCATAAACAGCATTGGCTACATCGGTAACCTCGGCTCGGGTAGGGCGCGGGTTTTTAACCATCGATTCCAACATTTGAGTAGCCGTTACCACCTGCTTGCCTGCTAAATAAGTTTTTTTGATTAGCTCTTTTTGGATGCGCGGTATTTCCTCTAAGGGGATTTCTACCCCCAAATCGCCACGGGCTATCATAATGCCATCGGCGGCTTTGATGATTTCGTCGCAGTTTTCCACGCCCTGGGCATTTTCGATTTTGGCGATAATCCGCATTTTACTGCCGCCTAAACGATCCAAAAATTGGCGTACTTGGCTAACATCTTCCTTGGTGCGCACAAAAGAGGCCGCCACAAAATCAAAATCCTCTTCTACGGCAAATTGTAAATCGCTTTTATCCTTTTCGCTGATATAAGGCATCGAAAATACACAGCCGGGCACATTAATCCCCTTATTATCGGAAATTTTGCCGCTATTTAATACCCGACAATTAATGCTTAAGCCGTCAATTTGCTCCACCTTAAGGGCAATTAAACCATCATCCAGCAAAATGGTGCTGCCTACTTTAATATCTAAAGCCAATTGGCTAAAAGTGATGGCGCAAATGGTATTATTGCCCTCAATATCATCACCACTTAAGGTAAAAACTTGCCCTTCTTCTAAAAAAGCATGGCCATCTGCAAAACTTTTAAGGCGAATTTCCGGCCCTTTGGTATCCAGCAATAAAGCGGTGGCCAAATTTAATTCCTCGCGCAACTTTTTAACAATATTTATCTTAAGCCGATGATCCTCATAACTACCATGCGACATATTAAGCCGCACTACATCCAGGCCATTTAGCATTAAATCCTTAATCATACTCTCCTGCTCGGTGGCAGGGCCTAAGGTGCAAATTATTTTTGTTTTGCGCATAATAATCCTCTTTCTGCTAATTTTTTTATTATATAGGTTTGGCTAAACAAAGGCTATTATCCTGCTATAATAGATAATTATCATTAAATTTAACTATAGTTAAGATTAAATTTAACAAAAAAAACTTGACAAATTTTTGATTAGGGTATATTATCTAGTAGTACAGTAAACTTTAGCTCTGGAAAAGGACGCTTATGATTAAGAAAATTGTAAAAACTTTTCGATTTTACTTTTTTAGCTTTATTAACAATGTTAATAGGCTCTCTTTGTCATGAGGCGGCAATTGTGCATAATTATTAATTGGTTTATGTGCCTGCGGTTCTGCAAAGAGCCGCAGGCTTTTTTATTTTAATTAAATTTTAAGGAGAATATTATGATTATTGTTTTAAAGCAAAACCATAGCAAGCAGCAGTTAGATGGCTTAAAGGATTGGCTAACAAGTATGGATTTAGGCCTGCACGAAATTGTAGGCGATGCCCAAACTATTATTGGTTTGGTGGGCGATACCTCGGGGGTTGATATCGATTTAATCAAATCCTTGGATATCGTTGAGAATGTTAAACGTATTCAAGAGCCGTATAAAAAGGCTAATCGCAAATTTCACCCTGATGATACGATTATTACTTTGGATAATGGCCAAAAAATTGGCGGCGGTAATTTTGTGGTGATGGCCGGCCCCTGCTCGGTGGAATCGGAGGCGCAAATTTGTGCAATTGCTGCCGATGTTAAGGCAGCCGGTGCCCAAATTTTGCGAGGCGGCGCCTTTAAGCCGCGTACCTCGCCCTATGCCTTTCAGGGCATGGGCGGCAGCGGCCTGGAATTATTGCTTAAAGCCAAGGCCGAAACCGGCTTGCCGATTATCTCGGAAATTATGGATTTAGCCTATTTGGATTTATTTGCCCAGGTGGATATTATCCAGGTTGGCGCTCGTAATATGCAAAACTTTGCAATGCTTAAGGAATTGGGCAAAGTCAATAAGCCAATTTTGCTTAAGCGCGGCCTGGCCAATACCATCGAGGAATTATTGATGAGCGTGGAATATATCATGGCCAGCGGCAATAGCCGGGTCATTATTTGCGAAAGAGGCATCCGCACCTTCGAAACCGCCACCCGCAATACCTTAGATATCAGCGCTATCCCCGTGCTTAAGCAAAAAACGCATTTGCCGATTATTATCGATCCCAGCCATGCTTGCGGCCATTATGAATATGTGCCGTCGCTGGCTTTAGGGGCGGTTGCTACCGGCTGCGATGGCCTGATTATCGAGGTGCATAATGATCCGCAAAAAGCCCTTTGCGATGGTGCGCAATCCCTAAAACCGCAAGGCTTTGCCACGCTTAGCCGCAAAATCTTTAAGCTAAGGGAGTTGATGGCTAGCCTAGACTAGCCGCCCAAATATGGAAAAAATAACTATTCAATTAAAAAAGCCTTATGATGTTTATATTGGCCAGGGTATTTTGGCGCAAAGCGGTAAGCTGATTAGCCAAGTTAAAAAGCCTGCTAACGCCTTGATTATCAGCGATAGTAATGTATTCCCTCTTTATGGGGCTACTGTAAAGCATAGCCTGGAGCAGGCCGGGTTTAAGATTAAAGAGTATGTTTTTCCGGCCGGCGAAAAATCTAAAAATATGGCTACTATTGTTGATATTTTAGAATTTATGGCTAGCCAAAAAATTAGCCGCAGCGATTTAGTTATTGCTTTAGGCGGCGGAGTTTGCGGCGATATGGCCGGCTTTGCTGCTGCTATTTATCAAAGAGGCCTGCCTTTTGTGCAAATCCCCACCACTTTATTGGCGGCGGTGGATAGCTCGGTAGGCGGCAAAACCGGGGTTGATTTGGCGGCCGGCAAAAATTTGGTTGGCGCTTTTCATCAGCCGGCGCTGGTGATTTGCGATATCGCCTGCTTTGATACCCTAAGTAATGATATTTATTTAGATGGCCTGGGCGAAGTGGTAAAATATGGCTGCATTTTGGATGCCGCTTTATTTGCCCGCCTGGCGCAGCCCGATTTTAGGCAGGATATTGCAGCTATCGTGGCTACTTGCATTAAGCTTAAGGCGGCTATTGTTATCGAAGATGAATTTGATACCGGCCGCCGCCAAATTTTAAATTTTGGCCATAGCTTAGGCCATGCTATCGAGGTCTTAAGCAATTTTGAAATCAGCCATGGCAAGGCGGTGGCTATCGGCATGTATTTAATCGAAAAATCGGCGCAAAGCCCATTTGCTGCATCAATTAAAGAGCTGCTTAATAGCTTAGGCTTAGCCACCGATTGCCCTTTTACGGCGGCCGAAATTGCCGCTAAAGCCGGCCATGATAAAAAGATTTTGAATGGCAAATTAAATCTGATATTATTAGAAGAAATAGGCCATGCTTATCTTAAGCCTATTGATTTATCCGAATTGGCAGCTTTTATTAAAAGGGGGTTAGATGATGCGCATTAAAATCAGTCCTCTTAAGTTAGCAGGTAATATCGAGGCGATATCTTCCAAATCCTATGCTCAAAGGATAATTTTGGCCGCCGCTATTGCCGATGCGCCTACTCAAATTATTTGCAATAATTTATCCGAAGATATTAAATCCTGCCTGGATGCCTGCCAAGGCTTGGGTGCTAAGGTGGATATTACTAATCAAGGTTTTTTGATTAGCCCTGCTCAGCTACCTGCTAAGTTAGATATTAATTGTGGCGAAAGCGGCACTACCGCCAGGATGATTTTGCCGATTATGGCGGCCTTAAGCCTAAGCGGCGGTCGGCTAAATGGCGAAGGTAGCCTGCTTAAGCGGCCATTTGCTCCTTTATGTTTAGCTTTAGAGGCCAATGGGCTTAAGTTTTTAGGCCATGATTTACCGCTTAATTTTAGCGGCCGCCTTAAGGCCGGCCAATTTAATATTGATGGCAATCAAAGCTCGCAATATATATCGGGGCTGATGCTGGCTCTGCCGCTTTTAGATGCCGATAGCCAAATTAATTTGCTTAGCCCCTTGCAATCGGCAGGCTATATCGATATGACTATCGAAATTATGCGCCAATTTAAGGTAGAGGGCGGTTATCAAATTAAGGGTAAGCAACAATATATTTCCCCCGGCCAAATTATAGTGGAAGGGGATTGGTCGAATGCCTCTTATTGGCTGGCGGCCAATATTATGCCCGAGGGGCTAAACCCCAATTCTCTGCAAAAGGATAGCGCTTTTATCAAGGTAAAGGATCAGGATATTATCGATGCCCAAGATATCCCCGATTTGGTGCCGGCTTTGGCGGTTTATGCCGCCCAAAAAACTAGCGATACCAAAATTATCAATATCGAGCGCCTGCGCTTAAAAGAAAGTGATCGGATTAGCTCGGTTAAGGCTTTAATCGAAGGCTTGGGTGGGCAAATTATTATTGATGATGCAATGACCATCAAAGGTTTAGGTGGCCTAAAAGGTGGCGAAATTGATTCGTTTAATGATCATCGTATTGTAATGGCGGCTGCTATTGCGGCTGGTTTTTGCTCGGATGCGGTGATTATCAATAATGCCCAGGCAGTAAGCAAATCATACCCGGCCTTTTTTGCCGATTTTGCTAAATTAGGCGGTGAATATTATGTCTTCTAATTATGGGGATAAGATCAAAATTCAAATTTTTGGCCAATCGCATAGCCCAATGTTGGGGGTAACTATTGATGGTTTGCCACCCGATGTCCTAATCGATATGCCTGCTATCGAGGGCTTTCTTAAGCGGCGTCAGGGTGGGCAAGCGGCCTATACCACCCCCCGTAAAGAGGCTGATAGCCCCCAAATTATCAGCGGCTTATTTAAAGGCAAAACCTGTGGTGCGCCTTTAACGGCTTTATTTGCCAATCAAAATATCCGCAGCGAGGATTATGAGGCAATGCTGGCCATACCGCGGCCATCCCATGCCGATTATGTGGCTTATATTAAGTATTTAGCGGCCAATGATTATCGGGGCGGCGGCCATTTTTCGGGGCGGATGACTTTGCCGCTTTGCTTTGCCGGCGCCATCTGCAAGCAAATTTTGGCCGCCCAAGGGATAATTATCGAAAGCCATATTGCCGCTATCGGTGCAATTGAGGATATGGCCTATGATCCTTTGGCGGATCAGCCTTTAAGCTATAATCATCCGCAATTAGCCGTTTATGATGCAGTTAAAGCCAAGCAAATGGAAGAATTGCTATTGGCCACTGCCGCTAAGGGCGACTCGATTGGCGGTATCATCGAAACCAGGGTTTTAGGCTTGCCGATTGGCATTGGCGAACCGATATTCAATGGCCTAGAAAGCGAAATTGCCTCCTGTGCCTTTGCTATACCGGCCATTAAAGGCATTGAGTTTGGAGCAGGTTTTAAGGCGGCCACCATGTATGGTAGCGAGCATAATGATAGCTATTATTATCAAAATGGCCGGGTAAAAACCGCTACTAATCGGGCAGGTGGCATTTTGGGTGGTATTTCTACCGGTAATCCTTTAATTTTTAAGGTAGCGATAAAGCCCACACCTTCGATTGGCCTTGAGCAAAAATCAGTAGATTTGCAAACCAAGCAAGATGCAGTTTTGGCCGTAAAAGGGCGGCATGATCCTTGTATAGTGCCGCGGGCTGTACCTTGTTTGGAGGCTATAAGTGCAATTGCAATTATAAATTTGATATAGGAGCGTATAAAAATGAGTACATTATTAGATCAAAAAAGGGAACAAATTAATCAAATTGATGCTAAGCTTGTAGATTTATTTTTAGAAAGAATGGCTATTGTTAAAGAGGTTGCTGCCTATAAAAAAGAGCAGCGCCTGCCCATTTTAAACAGTAATCGCGAAAGGGAAATTATTGCTGCTTTAATTAAAGATCATAATCCGGAGCTGGCGCAGCATATTAAAATGCTTTATTATACCGTTTTTGATATTTCCCGCTCTTATCAGGAAATGGCAATTATGGAAGAAGATCAATTGCAGCAAATGGTGGCCGAGGCCTTGGCTAAAACTGCCCCCATCTTCCCCAAGCAGGCTATTGTGGCTTGTCAAGGGGTGGCCGGTGCTAATTCTTCTTTGGCGGCCGATCGGCTTTTTGCCTTCCCCAGCATTATGTATATGGATAATTTTGATGCTGTTTTTAAGGCTGTTAATAGTGGCCTTTGCAATTATGGGGTATTGCCTTTGGAAAATACCATTCATGGCTCGGTAACACAGGTTTATGATTTAATGCAGGAATATAATTTTCAGATTGTGCGCAGTGTAAAGGTAAAAATTGATCATTGCCTATTGGTAAAACCGGGCACTAAGCTTAAAAATATTAAGGAAATTTATTCCCATTCGCAGGCCTTGGCGCAATGCTCTAAATATTTAGAGGATCATAAAGATATTAATGCCAAAGAATGGGCTAATACCGCCTTAGCTGCCGAAATGGTGGCCAATTCCGATCGTGATGATATTGCGGCCATTGCCGATAAAAGCTGTGCCGAAATCTATAATTTGGAAATTATCAATAATCATCTACAAAATAGGGATAATAATTATACCCGTTTTATCTGCATAGCCAAAAAGCCCGAGATTTATCCCGGTGCCGATAAAATTAGCATTATGTTTACTTTGCCCCATAAGCCCGGCGCACTTTATAATTTGATGGCTAAATTTTTTAGCCTAGGCCTCAATTTATCCAAGTTGGAAAGCCGCCCTATGCCCGAGCATGATTTTGAATTTATCTTCTATGCCGATATCGAGGCCAATATTGCCGAGCCGAATATTCAAAAACTATTGCAACAATTAGAACAATCCACCGCAACCTTTAGCTATTTAGGGAGCTATCACGAGATATGAAATATCAGGATATAATCCAAAATAAACAAAAATTTAACTATGGCCTAATCGGTGCCAAATTAGGCCATAGTTATTCTAAGCAAATTCATGGCTTTTTAGGCAATAACGATTATCAATTATTAGAGCTTAATCAGGACGAATTAGCCGCCTTTATCCAAGCTAAAGATTTTAAGGGCTTAAATGTAACCATCCCCTATAAGCAGGCAGTTATGCCTTATTGCCAATTGTCGGAGCAGGCTAAGGCCATTGGGGCGGTAAATACCATCCTAAATATTAAAGGGCAGCTTTTTGGCTATAATACCGATTATTTTGGCTTTGAATTATTAACCCAAAAAGCCAATATTAATTTACATGGTAAAAAAGTGCTGATTTTGGGCAGCGGCGCTACCTCTAAAACGGTGGCGGCGGTGGCTTTAAATAAGGGGGCAGCCGAGCTTATCTTTATATCGCGCCAAGGCGAGAATAATTATGATAATATTAAGCGCCACTATAATGCCGATATTATTATTAATACCACGCCGCAAGGCATGTACCCCAATAATCAAGAATTAGCCCTTGATTTAAAGCCTTTTAGCAATTTATGTGGGGTTTTGGATGTGGTATATAATCCATTAAAAACCAATTTAATTTTACAAGCCAAAGAGCTTAATATCCCGGCCTTGGGTGGTTTAACAATGCTGGTTGGCCAGGCGCTTAAGGCGCATAATCTGTTTTTTGGCTTGCATGATTTAAGTGAGTTAAAATCGGTTTTGGCTTTAAGCCAAAGCTTATTTAGCAATATTGTGCTAATTGGTATGCCGGGGGTGGGCAAAAGCACTATCGGTAATTTGCTGGCCAAAAAGCTGGATATGCCCTTTATAGATAGCGATAAGGAAATTTTTAAGCAGCAGCAAAAAACAGCAAGCCAAATTATTCAAGAGCAAGGCGAGCCGGCTTTTAGGGAGATTGAGGCTGCTATGATCAAGCAAATTGCTTGCCAAAGTGGTAAAATTATCGCCACCGGCGGCGGCAGCGTGCTGCGAGCCGATAATCGAGCCGCCTTAGCCCAAAATGGTTTAATTATCTACCTAAAGCGCGATTTGCAATATTTAAGCGTAAAAGATCGCCCCTTATCCACCGATTTGGTCGAGCTTTTTGCCATTCGCGATCCTATTTATCAGCAAATGGCCGATCATCAATTTAGGCTAAGGGGTTGGCCCAAGCAAAGTGTTAATCGCTTAATCAACTTAATCACTAAATAAGGAGCAGCTATGAAAATTTTGATTATCAATGGCCCAAATCTTAACTTTTTAGGGCTAAGAGAGCCGCATATTTATGGCAATCAAACCCTAAATGATTTAGAAAACTTAATAAAAGACTATGCCCAAAAAAAGAACATTAAAGTGGACTTTTTGCAGAGTAATCATGAAGGTATTATTATTGATGCTATCCAAGATGCCTATCAAAAGGTGGATGCTATTATTATTAATCCGGCTGCCTATACCCATACCAGCATTGCCATTGCCGATGCCTTAAAGGCGGTAAATATCCCTGCTATCGAGGTGCATTTATCGGATTTAAGTAAGCGGGAGGCTTATCGGCAAATATCTTATATTAGGGATTATTGCCTTAAAACTTTTAGTGGCTTGGGCTTTGATGGTTATTTAAAGGCCATTGATTATTTGCTTGTAAATGATTTGTAAAAATTGTAAAATATCGTTAAATATTTGATTTGTTATTGTCAGGCAAAGTATAATATGCTATACTAAAATAGTAATAATCAAATAAGTAGAATGAAAGGGGTATTTTATGAAAAAGAGTTTTATTGTTTTAATGCTGATTTGCGCCTTGGTTTTGGTGCCGGCAGCCTTTGCGCAAGCAGCCGAAGGGGATGCCATTATTATCCTGCATACCAATGATAGCCATGCTAATATCGAAAACGGCTTGGGTTTTGCCGGGGTAGCGGCCTATGATGATATGATGGAGGCCGAGCATGGCGCTGAGATGGTAACCCTAGTTGATGCCGGCGATGCCGTGCAAGGCGGCCCGATTGGTAAATTAACCAATGGCGAGGCCATTATCGAATTGATGAATTTAGCCGAGTATGATATTTTTGTACCGGGTAATCATGAATTTGATTATCAAGTACCGCAATTTATGAATTTGATGACCGATTTAGAGGCCACCGTAGTTGCGGCCAACTTTATCGATTTAACTACTGATGAGCCGGTATTTGATGCTTATACCATGGTAAATTATGGTGATATCGATATTGCTTATTTGGGCATTACCACTCCGGAAACTTATACTAAATCCACGCCTACTTATTTCCAAAACGAGGCCGGCGAATTTATTTACAGTTTTAGCGAAGATGCCGATGGCGAAGGTTTTTATGATGTAGTGCAAATGGCTATCGACGAGGCTATTGCAGCCGGTGCCGAATATGTGGTAGCGATTGGTCATTTAGGGGTAGAGGAGGGCAGCGCGCCTTATCGTTCTACCGATGTTATTGCTAATACCAGTGGTATTGATATTTTTATTGATGGTCATTCTCATACAGAGATGATTGGCGAAATTTATCAAGACGAAAACGGCGAAGATGTTATTTTAAGCCAAACCGGTGATAAATTCAATAATTTAGGTAAAATCACTATCGATCCTGTGGCCGAAACTATCACTTCGGAATTAATTTCCGGTGAGGAGTATACCGAAAAGGATGCTACTGTGCAGGCGGCTATTGATGAGCTAAATGGCGAATTCGAGCTTTTATTGCAAGAGGTGGTAGCGCAAAGCGATGTACCTTTGGTGGTAAATGATCCGACAACCGAGGAGCGTTTAATTCGCCATCAGGAAACTAACTTAGGTAATTTAGTGGCTGATGCTTATTTAACCATGTTGGAGGCAGATATAGCCATCGTAAATGGCGGCGGTATTCGTGCCGATATTGCGGCCGGTGATATTACATATGGTCAGATTATCGAGGTTCATCCTTTTGGCAATAATGCGATGAGTGTGATGGCCAGCGGCCAAAATGTTTTAGATGCTTTAGAGATGGGTGCGATGAATGCGCCCGGCGAAAGCGGCGGCTTTTTGCATGTAGCAGGCATAACTTATACCATTAACACAGCTATCCCTTCTTCGGTGGTGGTAGATGAGCAGGGTGCTTTTGTGAGTGTGGATGGTGCATATCGGGTAGAGGATGTAATGGTAGGCGATGCGGCCTTAGATTTAGAAGCTATGTATGTAGTGGCTTCGCATGATTATCTATTATTGGCAGCCGGTGATGGCATGAGCATGTTTGCCGATGCCGAGCCGGTAAAGTTGATGTATATGATTGACAATGAAGTTTTGATCAATTATATAGTAGAGAATTTGGGTGGTGTAGTAGGCGAGGAATATGCCGATATTAATGGCAGTGGTCGGATTACTGTTTTGGCCAGTGGCGAATCGGTGGTAGCCCCGGAGCCTACCCCGGAGCCTACCTCGGAGCCTGAGCCTACGCCTACCCCTGAGCCTACGCCTGCTCCTACTCCGGCGCCTGTAGTACCGGATACAACTCCGGTTGCCGGAACATATACGGTAGTTAGCGGTGATACTTTATGGGAGATAGCTAAAAGCGAATTAAGCAATGGCGGACGTTATAAAGAGATTTACGAATTAAACAAAGGGATCATAGATCATATTGATTTAATTTTCCCGGGTCAGGTATTAACAATGCCTGCTAAATAAGTAAGAGTTATATTAAAAGGCTATCGCAAAACTGCGATAGCCTTTTTTAGTGGGATTGAGCTAGGCTTGAGCACCCTAAAAGGGTAGCAAGCGAAGATAAGGCAAGATATTAAAAGCAGCTAGCGAGTAGAAAAACCTACTAAACTAGTTAATGTAGTTGGAGCGGTATTTTGTATTTTCCAGGTGGGCGGTTTTTGCCCGTCTGGGAAATTAAAAATAAAGGCCGCAATGTTTGAGGAGTGCCAAGTTAACGAGGATAGGAATAGAATATTTTCGGCGCAAAGCAAAACTGGAGTTACAAGCTAGGCTTGAGCACCCTAAAAGAGCAGCGAGCGAAGACAAGACAAAATATCAAAAGCAGCTAGCGAGTAGAGCAACTTACTAAACTGTAAAAAGTAGTTGGAGCGGTATTTTGTATTTTCCAGGTGGGCGGTTTTTGCCCGTCTGGGAAATTAAAAATAAAGGCCGCAATGTTTGAGGAGTGCCAAGTTAACGAGGATAGGAATAGAATATTTTCGGCGCAAAGCAAAACTGGAGTTACAAGCTAGGCTTGAGCACCCTAAAAGAGCAGCGAGCGAAGACAAGACAAAATATCAAAAGCAGCTAGCGAGTAGAGCAACTTACTAAACTGTAAAAAGTAGTTGG
>CAYJPF010000076.1:0-12434 GCA_964372025.1 uncultured Peptococcaceae bacterium
TAGCTGCCGCTGATTTTGAGTGTAAAACCGTTTTGGTTCAAGTCCTTTTACGCTATATTTGGGCATCATTTACCTGCATAATCGCCTGCCAAATGGCATCGCTGGGCATACCCATTCGCCATAGGCCAATGCCGCCTAAATCATATTGGGTAGCTAAAGCGGCTTTAGCGGCCAGGCTAATTTCGTCCTCAAACCAGATTTCCACATTTTGGCCATTGGCCGTATATTTGATATAGGGCACTAAACTTTGGCTATCCCTTTGCACGGCTGCCCCATTTTGGGCAGCCAAATCTAGGGCTTCTTGATTGCGTATCGATTGGCCGGCACTGCCCAGCCCCCAAGAGCGGCCATAAGATCCCAGCATTAAATGCAGCTTGGCGGGCTCGATTTGGCCGGTTAAATATTTAAGGCCATCTTCTATCCATTCAGGCTCGGCCACCGCACCCGGCTCGCTGCCGCCATAATGCTGGTCATAAAACATAATATGCACCCGATCGGCGGCTATACCCAAAGCCTGATAATCAAAGGCTTGCTGCCAGGTATCTTGCTCCCTTTTAGGTGGCAAGGATATGGTAATTAGCTTATCCGGAAGAGCAGCCTTTAATTCTTGGATAAAGGCCGTTAGGCTATCTTTGGTGGCTGCCGGCATCATTTCAAAATCGATATCTACCCCGTCGGCATTTTCGGCCTTAACCAAGGCGGCAATATTAGCCACCGCTTGGGCACGATTAGTAGCATTATTAAGCAGGGCAATAGTATCGGTATCTTGGCCGGTATTTACCGGGTCGCCAAAATTGGTGATAAGCAAAATTTGCTCAATACCCTCTTGGGCGGCAAACTCTTTGGCCTGGCTATAAGCGGCATTATAGTTTTTGGGCGCGATGCTGCCATCGGTAAAAACACGATAGGCAAAATGGATAATTGTATCAAAATCGCCACTATAATCTTGCAGCATTTGCCAAGAGGCGGTATCAAAATAATAGCCGCTAATTAGCAAATCGTCGGCCTCGATATCCTCTTGATTAATAACCGGCAAACCGCCTTTAAAGCCATTGGGACTAATCACCTCTACCCGGCGCAGCTCGGCCTGCCAGCTAATTTGCGCCCCTAAATGCTCGCTTAAAAAGCGCAGCGGTATCATGCTGCTATCTTGATAAATGGTGGCCGCCACATCCAAGGGGTAGGCAATATCATCAATAAAGGCCGTGCTGCTATCGATAATAAAATCGATGGTTTTAATGCCATCACTGATGCTAGCTTGCCTTAAGGCGGCATCCCAATTAACCGTAAAGCCCAAATATTCGCTGATTAGGCGCAAGGGCAGCATGGTGCGGCCGCTGGCGGCATCGATATAAGGAGCAGGCTCGGCCATGATAATTTGGCCATCGATAACCAGCTCTATGGGGGCTTTGTCTTCGCTTGCTATAGCAATTTGGCTGCTAAATAATAGCAGCCAAATCAGCATAAATATTGTTATTAATCTTTTCATCGGTATACCTATTTTACTACGATATTAATCAAGCGGCCGGGGATGATAATCATCTTAACCACTTGCTTTTCACCCAGCCAATTAGCATAATCGCTATGATTGGCTACAATTTCCTTTAAAGCGGCCTCGTCGGCATCGGCAGCCACATTGAGGCGAGCCCTGATTTTGCCATTAATTTGTACGGCAATTTCGATAGTATCTTGATGCAAGGCGGCTTCATCATATTTTGGCCAAGGCTGCAAGTGAATGCTTTGCTGATGGCCAAAATCTTGCCATAATTCCTCGGTAATATGGGGGGCAAAGGGGCAAAGCAGCATCATTAAGGCCTCGGCAGCCTCTTTTAATAGGCCGCCTTGGGCTTTAGGATTATTTTGATAGCTTTGCATGGCATTGGTCATTTCCATAATGGCCGAAATGGCGGTATTAAAGTTAAAACGGCCGCCAATATCATCGCCCACTTTTTTGATGGTATGATGAACAATACGCCTTAAATCGGTATCTTCGCTGCTAAACTCTGTTAGCGGTTGATTTAAGTCTTCCCTGATTTCGATTTGCTTTACCAAGCGCCAAATGCGGTTTAAGAAGCGATAGCAGCCTTCTACAGCGGTATCATTCCATTCTAAATCGCGCTCGGGCGGAGCGGCAAATAGGATGAATAAACGGGCGGTATCGGCACCATAAGCACCGATGATTTTTTCGGGGCTAACGGTATTGCCTAGGCTTTTGCTCATCTTGGCGCCATCTTTAAGCACCATGCCTTGGGTTAATAAATTGGCAAAAGGCTCTTCAATCCCCACCAAGCCGGCATCATAAAGCGCCTTGGTAAAGAAGCGGGCATACATTAAATGCAAAATAGCATGCTCTACGCCGCCAATATATTGGTCTACATTCATCCAATAATCAAGCTTGGCACGATCAAAGGGCAAATCATCATTATTGGCATCGCAATAACGCAAATAATACCAGCTGGAGCACATAAAGGTATCCATGGTATCCATTTCGCGCTTGGCCTTGCCGCCGCAAGTGGGGCAAGTGGCCTCGGCAAAGCTGGGGCTGGTTTTTAAGGGGCTTTCGCCATGGGGCTTAAATTCTACATCGGTAGGCAAAAGCACCGGTAATTCGGCTAGCGGCACAGCCTGCTCGCCGCATTTATCGCAATAAACAATCGGAATAGGCGATCCCCAATAACGCTGACGCGAAATTAGCCAATCCCGCAAACGATAGTTGATAACCCTTTTGCCAAAGCCTTTTTCTTCCATATAATCGGCCATTTTTTCCTTGGCTTCGGGGGTGGTTAGGCCATCAAATTGGCCGGAATTGATGGCTAGGCCATCATAGCTTTCATAGGCTTCGGTAAATTCTTCGCCTTGCCAATCGGGGGCGGCTACTACCGGCTGAATTTTATGATTATACTTTTTGGCAAAATCAAAGTCGCGCTGATCATGGGCAGGAACACCCATTACTGCGCCTGTACCATATTCATAAAGCACATAATTGGTAATCCAAATCGGGATTTTATTGCCATCCATCGGATTGATGGCATAAGCGCCGATAAACATGCCTTCTTTTTCCAAATCATTGGCGGTACGTTCGATTTGGCTCATTTTACGCACTTTATGGACAAAGGCACGCACATCTTCGGCCAAGGGGCTATCGGCAATTAGCTTTTCTACCAGGGGATGCTCCGGCGCTAAAACCATATAGGTTACGCCGCAAACCGTATCTTGGCGGGTAGTAAATACCGGCAATGGATCGCCTGCTTCGGTATTAAAGGTAATCTCCACGCCTTGGCTTTTACCAATCCAGTTTTCCTGCATGGTTTTTACTTTATCCGGCCAGCCCGGCAATTTGTCCAAATCGGTTAATAGGCGCTCGGCATAATCGGTAATTTTAAAGAACCATTGTTCCAAATCTTTTTTAATTACAATGCTTTTGCAGCGCTCGCAATTGCCATCTACAACCTGCTCATTGGCCAAAACCGTATTGCAGGAAGTACACCAGTTTACGGCTGCTTTCTTTTTATAAGCTAAGCCCATTTTATATAATTGCAAAAACATCCATTGTGTCCACTTATAATAATCGGGTAGGCAAGTGCCCAGCTCTCTGCGCCAATCATAGCTAATGCCCATTGTTTTAAGCTGCTCGCGCATTACATCGATATTTTGTCTTGTCCAAGGATCGGGATGCACATTATTATTGATGGCCGCATTCTCGGCCGGCAGGCCAAAGGCATCCCAGCCCATCGGATGCAGCACATTATAACCCTTCATCGTATGATAACGGGCGATAACATCACCGATTGAATAATTACGCACATGCCCCATATGCAATTTGCCCGAGGGATAGGGGAACATCTCCAAAACATAGTATTTAGGCTTGGAAGCATCTTCCTCTACCTGGTAAATACCGCTTTGATCCCATGTTTGTTGCCATTTTTTTTCGATTGATAAAAAATCATATCTATCTGCCTGTTCCATAATAACCTCCCGATTTTTGTTCTAATTATGCTATTGGATTTTTGATTTGCTTAACTCTTTGTAAAATATCTATCCCTTGCTGATACAGCCAATAGGGGATATCAAAATAACACCAGTTTTCGGAGATTTTGCCGTCTTTGCAATAATAAACATCTAAGTCGGCTCTTAAAACAATATCTTTAGCGCCGCCGGCCATGCCCAGCCAGCCGCCATCGCTATCTAATTTTAAATCGGCATAAAAGCAAACAAAATCGCCTTCGGCAAAATAGGCTTGTCTTCTTAAGCGGCTACGATTGCTTAAATTATCCCTAAATGGCTTTTGATGCTGCAGCTGATAGCGAGGAATGGTATAGCTAGCACCCACGCCGCAAGGGCCATACCAAATCATATCATCGGCCCAATGCTCCTGCATGGCTTTAGGATCGGTGGCTTTTTCGCCATAAAGGGCGGTTAGCATATGATTAACAATAGCCAAGGATTGCTCGCCTTGCTTAGGATCACTTGCCTCAAAGAGCAGGCCATTATGATCCCTAGGCCCGGTATAGCGGAAGAAATGGCCGGTTTCGTCCAAAAGCGGACGCAGGCCTGCTTCTTGCATAAAGGCAATTAAATCGACAAAAAGGCCGCTATGGCTAATTTTGCCATCCTCGATGCAGGCAAATTCGGTATAAGGCAAATGCTGCATTTTATAGGTGGGTTCTAAGCCTAAAAAGCTTTCGTCAAAAAGCCCCATAAATTGACCCATGCTCATTACCCAGGTTTTATCATCCTCGGCTATGCCGGCCATAAAAACATCTTGCCGCCTTTGCAGATGCTTTAATGATGTTTTTAGCGGTTGCCAAAATTTTTGGCAAACAGCATCTGCGCCATCAATATCCATAAAAGGATAAGAGCCCTCAAAGCTATAATCATCGCTTGTAAATTGGCTTAAAGTGGCGGCCGCTTGCTCGGGCGAGCATTTTTCCATTTGCTCCATATAAGAGCGCATCAATGTTTTTTGACTTGCAAATTTATCCATAATGTTCTCCTTAAATAGATTGATATTTGCTATTGATATTTATGATTACTCGCTTTTAAATTCCTGCAAGCGATTTTCGGCACTTAAGATGGCCGCTTCTACTGCCTGCGGCGCCGGGCCGCCTTGGCTTTGACGAATGCTTACACATTCATCCAAATCGATAGCTGCAAAAACATCATCGTCAAAAGTGCTGCTAAAATGCTTTAGCTCGCTTAGGCTAAATTCGGCCAAGGCCTTGCTTTCTTTTTCGGCCGCTAAAACTACTTTGCCTACTACCTCATGGGCATCCCTAAAGGCCAGGCCTTTTTTAACCAAATAATCGGCCATATCGGTGGCATTAATAAAGCCGCCGGCTGCCCCTTTAAGCATATTTTCTTTATTAACTTGCATGGTGGCCAGCATAGGTGTCATCACCATTAGGCATTTATGAACGGTATCTAGGCTATCAAAAATAGCTTCTTTATCCTCTTGCATATCTTTATTATAGGCTAAAGGCAGGCCTTTCATTACCGTTAGCAGGGTGATTAAATCGCCATAAACACGGCCGGTTTTGCCACGAATTAATTCGGCCATATCGGGGTTTTTCTTTTGGGGCATAATCGAAGAGCCGGTGCTATAAGCATCATCTAAGCGAATAAAGGCAAATTCATTGCTGCTCCATAGGATAATCTCCTCGCAAAGGCGCGAAAGATGCATCATAATTATCGAGGCATAAGCCAGATATTCCAAGGCAAAATCACGATCGGCCACGCCATCTAAGCTATTTTCGCAGATGCCGTCAAAGCCTAAGGCATAGGCGGTATCCTCGCGGTCGATATTATAGGTAACGCCTGCTAAAGCGCCGCATCCTAAAGGGCTGAAATTAAGCCGTTTTAGATTATCATCCAGGCGCTCATAATCGCGGCTAAACATTTGCACATAGGCCAGCAAATGATGCGCCAAAGTAATTGGCTGCGCCTTTTGCAAATGGGTATAGCCGGGCATAATCGTATTAATATGCTGCTTGCTTAAATTAAGCAAGGTTTCGATTAGCTTAATAATTTGCTCTTGAATAAGGGCAATTTCGCGGCGCATAAACATTCTTAAATCTAGGGCTACCTGGTCATTACGGCTGCGTGCGGTATGCAATTTTTTGGCCAAAGTTCCTAATTTGGCGGTTAATAAGGCCTCCACATTCATGTGAATATCCTCGGCCGCCACATCAAAAACAACTTCGCCCAATTCAATTTCTTGCAATAATTCTTTAAGACCCTTAACCATGCTGCCGGCCTCGGCCTCGGTAATTATGCCCACTCGCCCTAGCATTTGGGCATGGGCAATCGAACCTAAAATATCATCCCGATACAATCTTTGATCAAAGCTGATTGAAGAATGAAAATCCTCGGCTAATTTATCGGTAGTTTTGGCAAAACGTCCGCCCCATAATTTCATAGTTAACCCTCCTTGTACTGTTTAGAGCCGGTATTTGCTAACCCAAAAGCTCAAATAGTAATTGCGAATATTGTGCCGGATCTTTAATGCTAAGGCCGGCCATTAAGCGGGCTTGCTGATAAAGAATTTGGGCATAATCTTTGGCTTTTTCGGGCTGATTTTTTTGCAAATCGGCCATTTTGGCAAATAGCTGATGCTCGGCATTTAGCTCTAAAACTTGCTCGGCCTTAACCTTGGCATCGGGCTGCACGGTATTCATATATTTTTCCATCTCGAAGGATAGGCCGCCTGCTGCGGTAAGGCAAACCGGCTGTTTTACCAGCTTAGAGGATATTACAACCTCTTTAACTTGTTCGCCTAAGGCTTCTTTAATAAAGCTTAGCAAATCTTTATGATCATCTTGTTTTTTGGCAATTTCATCTTTTTGGGCTTGATCGGCTAAATCCAGTTCATCACGGTTTACCGATTTAAAGGGCTTATCGCTGTATTGGCGCATAATTTGGGCGGCAAACTCATCAACCTCTTCGGTAAAGTAGAGTATTTCATAGCCCTTAGCCCTTAATTGCTCGGCCTGAGGCAGGGCTTCGATGATGGCCATATTATCGCCGGTGGCATAATAAATGGCATTTTGTTCTTCGTCCATGCGCTCTACATATTCTTGCAAGGTGGTAAGCTTTTGGCCTTCGGAGCTGCTAAACAGCAATAGATCACGCAAGGCTTCTTGGTTGCGGCCATAATCGGCCACCACGCCATATTTTAATTGCAGGCCAAATTGCTGATAGAACTCTTCGTATTTATCGCGATCTTTGGCCAACATTTTTTGCAATTCTTTGCGAATGCTTTTATCGATATGCTCGGCAATAATTTTTAATTGACGATCATGCTGCAGCATTTCGCGCGAGATATTTAAGGATAAATCGGGCGAATCGACCACGCCATGGATAAAGCGAAAATGCTCGGGGATTAAATCGGCGCATTTATCCATAATCAAAACACCGCTGGAATAAAGCTGTAAGCCTTTTTGATATTCTTTGCTATAAAAATCATAAGCCACTTTAGCAGGCACAAAAAGCAAAGCTTTATAGCTAATATGGCCTTCGGCATCTACATTAATAATTTTAGCCGGATCTAAAAAATCATAAAACTTTTCTTTATAAAAGGCATTATACTCTTCGGTAGTAACCTCGGATTTATTGCGTTGCCAAATTGGCACCATGCTATTTAAAGTTTCCTGATTGGTGATGGTTTCCATTTGGCCATCCTCGCCGCCTTCTACCGGGCGGCTGGTGGTGATATCCATGCAAATTGGGTAGCGGATATAATCGGAATATTTTTTGATTAAAGAGCTAATGGTATATTGCTCGAGGAAATGGCTATAATTTTCGTCTTCATTATCCTCTTTAAGGTACATAATAATTTCGGTGCCCACGCTATTTTTGGTGGAAGCGCTGATAGTATAGCCATCGGTGCCGCTAGAAGTCCAGCAAAAGGCTTCGCTTTGGCCATAGGCCAGGCTATGCACCTCTACCTTGGCGCTAACCATAAACGCCGAATAAAAGCCCACCCCAAACTGGCCGATAATATCGATGTTTTGTTCCGGGGCTAAGCCCTCATGCTCGGGCATATTTTGTTTAAAATCGAGGGAGCCGCTTTTGGCGATGGTACCTAGATTGGCCTCCATTTCGGCGGAAGTCATGCCGATGCCATTATCTAAAATGGTGATGGTGCGGTTTTCCCGGTCGGGTTTAATTTCGATAAAAAAGTCGCTACGGCTTAGGCCAACGCTGCTATCGGTAAGGGCTTTGAGCATTAATTTATCCAAAGCATCCGAGGCATTGGAGATAATTTCCCTTAAAAAGATTTCCTTATGAGTATAAATCGAATTAATCATCAAATCCAGCAAGCGCTGCGATTCGGCTTTAAATTTTTTCTTAGCCATGTTCAACCTCCACAATATTAAATTTGCCAAAGATAGGCATAGCCTTTAGCAGGCAAAATAGCCACCAAAAACGTCTATTTTAAGACGGGCGGCCAGCATTCCTTTCTTTAGAATGCTAATATTTCTATTTTACCTGTTTAAGTGGCTTTTGTCAATAGTTATTGCAGGAGGGGGGCGAGGAATACAATAAACCAAACAAATATCAAGGGCTATTTTGGCTGAGCCAAAAGCCGCCGGTTTTAAAGCGCTTTTTTACCCCTTTTCCAGCTTATCTATAATAAGAAGGGGCTGTCGCAAGTAGTTTTACTTGCGACAACCCCCTTTTTTTACATCATAACTATTATTGGTTTTTTGCTTGATCTTGATGGCTGTTTTGGCTTCGCCAAAAGGCGCCGGTTTTAAGCCTATTTTACTTCCTGTTTAAGACCTTGGGGCTCTGCCCCTGAGCTAGTGCCAAAATCTCAGATTTTGAGCACTAGCTACGTGCATAGCTGTGGGTTAGCTTTAGCTAAACCCAGCTAGGTCAAACCCCGCAATTTTTTGTAAAAAATTGACTAAAACTTCCAAAACTTCTACTGACGGTAAAACTCAAAATACTCTGCTTGCTCTTGATTTTCCGACCAATCAATTACATCAGCCATATACATAATCGATCCATCTTCACTAAAATAGGCCGCATAAATGCCCGTGTCCGGGAAGGATACTACCACCGCATTGCCAATCCTTACTCCCTGGCTAACATCATAAGCAAAACTGCCCGTTTCCAAAATATTATAATCAGTATCCATATAACTGATATTATCCTCATTAATCGGATCCTCGGAATTAATCTCTACCACCGTAAAGGGAAACTCAATCCCCTCATCAGCCTGATATAGCCCAATCGGCGAATACGATAACTCCTGATTGCCAATAAATTCATTGGTAACCTGATATTCCCAAATAGTACCATCACTGGTATCAATTAGGTCGAAATAAGACATGCCATCCTCATAACTGCCAAATGATACCGCATAATCTCCATACCACATCACATAACCGGTATAAAGACCTCTATCCTCATTATGTACCAATATGCCTTCGTCAATCAATACACCATCGATATCATAAGTCATCACATATTCATCGCTAACCTCGATAAAAGCATATGGCGCCATATAACCACCATCAATGCTGCCATCTACCGGCGCTTGCCATAAACCTTCCGAACCGGCAAAAGGATCTTCATAAACAGGCTCGCTCTCCGGGAAAGCAGGCATATCTGCCCCTAAACTATAATGCTCCGCCCCATCAAGAACTATATAATCCTCGCCATGCATATTATGATTGCCTACATTATACTCCCCACCATTGGCCATTAATGTAAAGCTATCATCATCTTGATTATACATAAAACTGCCGCTGCCTATGCCCTCGCCATATTCGCCATAAAAATCGGCATTGCCATCAGCTTTGATTTCGGCATAAAAGAAAGGAGGGGTGGGGTTTACGCCGGTTTCCAGCCAAGCATAAGACCACCAACCAACAAATTCTTCGATGTTTAAATCAGCCGCTACCGGATTATCATCCTCAACAACATCTTCAACAATATCCTCAACAACAGGGTCTGCAACAGGGGCTACCTCCTCTTGGCCACAGGCCGCTAGGCAGCATAGTATAGCAATAATTGCAGTTAGCATAAATATCTTTTTGTTCATTCCAATCACCTCTATAATTATTTTTTTAAAACACTGCTTAATTAAGATGCCATCTTGGCTAAAAACTATGGCAGCGGGCAATAAAGCGCATCGTAAACGGCGGTATGCGCTGCTACATCATCTATGGTTAGGCCAATTGTGGCCTCGGCCATTTGCGCGGTACTGCTTACATATTGCTCATAAGTAGCATGGCGCGGCATGGCTGCAAAAACTAAATTATGATAATCATCCGGCATCACTATCGAAAAGTTAAAGGTGCTAACCAAATAATCATCACCAACATGAAAATTATCATCACGACTATAACTAATGCTAATCGGGTCGATATCGCCTTGATGCGGTATCGAATACTCATAAATCAGCCAGCCTGCTTCTTCGGTGGTAATATAAGTATCTTCGGTGGGTAATAAGTAGCCGGTTTGATAATCATAAAAATCCCAGCGCCAATTATAATGATACGGTGTGCCGGTATCGGGGATATCTGCGGCTGCAAAATGCACATTAACCTCGAAATTTAATTCGCGAGTATCATAAACAATTTGATCGGATAATATGCTTAGCGAATAAGATACCGGCAAGCGGGCATAAGTAGTACCATCACTATCATCGGCGGCGATATGATAACCGCCGGTTGGCAAATAATACTGCTCGCCATTGGCCGCCAAACTGCTGCCAATCCCATTATCGATAAAGAAGGTAGAGCCGCCAATATCAGCATTTTGATTGGCGCTTAAATGATTAGCTTCGGCAAAGGGGCTATTATCATCCACAATATCATCCTCGGTGATAATAGCTTCTGCCTTGATAAAAGTATAGCTTAGATTATCGGCATCTAGCTCGGTTTCGCTTATCAGCGTAAAGCTAAGATAACCATAATTGTAAATTAGCTGCTCGCCCGGAGCATGAAGAATAACTTTATCCTCATCCACAGTATAGCTGCCCTGATCCGGCACATCAAAGTAGCCTAATGCTCCTTGGGGCACAAATTGATAGCTGCCATCGCCATTTAAGCTTAAGATAATGTCATGATAGCTATCTTCCCATTCGCCAATAATATAAGCCGGCGGGGCTTGCGCTTGGGGCGGATTAGGGCTTGCTTCCTGCTCGGCAGGCTGGCTTGCCTGATTGCCATTGCGGCTATAGGTTTTGCCGCTTAAAGAAATGGTAAAGCTACCATCGTCATTAAGCTTGATAAAATCATTGCTTTGCCCAGTGCTAATCTGATAACTGTTACCGGCATAAAAAATTGTTTCTGTGTGTATCAATTCGCCGGCGGCATTATGGTAAAAGGCATTGCCATCTGCATCGATTTGATAATAATTGCCTTCTTGATCATACCAAGTACCTACCAGAGCCGCAATTTGGTCGGCATCGGCCTGATTGAGGGCGGTATTTTCTTGATTGGGAGCGGCATCTGCTGCTTGGGAATGACGATAAATATTGCTGCCCAGATAAGGCTGATTAGGGGCAAAGCTGGTAAGCGGATAAAGGCCGGCATCGAAAGGCTGGCCGCCATTCATGGTAAAGCTAATTTGGCTTTGATTTAGGTTTTTACTGATACTTAGCCAAAGGCTATCGAGCATAAACCAGCGGATATCATTAGGCGAATCCAGCACAAATTCGTCTTTAGGCTGAGCGGCCAATAAATCGGTAAATAATGCCGAATCCATGGCCCAATCAATGGTAAATATTTCGCTGCTTGCCAGGCTTTGGGCATTAAAGCTATAGCCGGTTAAATCACTAAGGCCTTTAGCTAAAACTTCTATCGTTAAATCGCCTTGATAAGTTAGCGGATATTCATTGATAATAGCGCCATTACCATTGGCATCGCCGGCATTGATAACTGCATAAAGGGTGGCGGTTTGGCTATCATTGCCACAAGCTGCTAATAGTATTAGCAAAGTTAAAATTATCGATAATTGTTTTTTCATTATAAGTCCTCCTCTTATAATCAAGATTAATTTTTTATTGGCTTTTTCCTGCTTTTTAGTCAATATATTTTATTAAATTTTAAATGTGCCTACTGTTAATGCATCTGTATTTTTTGTTACAGCATAGCGGCATCAACAAAATAATCTACTTATAAGATTTTAGGGGGATTGTGCTTAAGCACGAGCCCATAATCCGAACTCACCCTGGGTGTGAGGTTTTTGCTGCTTGTTTTTAGCTGGGTTGTGGATTGCTTGCATTTTTCGGCGGATAATTAGTTTGGGTTGTACTTCGTGTGTTGCATGGTTTTGATTTGCTGTTTGTTAGCTGAGTTATAGATTGCTTATATTTTTCGGCGGATATTTATATTGGTTGTGCTTCGTGGGTTGCAGGTTTTCTTGCCCTCGCCTACGTTTGCTAGTTTATTTTCTTTAGTCGCAGAGGGGGTTGTTAC
>CAYJPF010000077.1:0-12392 GCA_964372025.1 uncultured Peptococcaceae bacterium
CATAATCATTCCAAAAATCATCATCCCATAAATCATCCCAAAAATCATCATCCCAACCTAAATCGGGATCCGGATTGGGATTGGGCGTAGGTTCCGGCATTGGCTCAGGTTCCGGTTCAGGCTCAGGCTCCGGTTCGGGCTCGGGCTCAGGCACTGGCAAATCATCGCCTAGATAATGGTTTAGATTAAGTATGCCATAGCCAAAATAATAATCTTTACCGGCAGAACCACGATCATCAACCGAGCTTTGAATATAGGCTTCTACCTGCGCCGGGCTTAGCTGCGGCTGATCGGCCAAAATTAAAGCCGCCGCCGAGGCCACATAGGGGCTGGCAAAAGAAGTACCCTCGGTATAAGTATAGCTATTATTGATATAACTGGTATATATTGCCTCGCCCGGGGCGGCCACATCTACACTTTCCCCATAATTGGAAAAATACGAAAAATTATCATAACTATTTACCGCCGAGGCCACAATTGCCTGCCGGCTATGGGCAGGATAAAAATAATAAGTATCCATCGATTCATTGCCGGCCGCCACCACCACTACCACGCCTTGGGCTACGGCCGCATCAATTGCCGCTTCCATGCTGGTAGAATGGCTGGCACCGCCCAGGCTCATATTAATAATATCAACCCCCTGATTAGCCGCATACTTAATGCCATTAATCACAGTAAGCAAGGTGCCATTGCCGCTATCATCCAAAACCTTTACCGGCAAAACATAAGTATAAGGCGTGGTATTATCAATAATAACCCCTGCTACCATTGTGCCATGACCCTGCCGATCGCTAATATCGCCCGAACCATCAAAGGCATTATAACCGCTGCTATATACCCTGCCATTCAAAAGGCTATGACTATACTCCACCCCCGTATCCAACACGGCAACCCTTAGCTGATTAGTATTATTGCCCAGGTAATCCATCATATTATCTGCGCCAATTCGGGCACTGCCCCAGGATAAGCTTGCTGCTTGGGTATTAGGTATAGTCGCCGGATAGGGCAGGGCTTGCTGGTTTTGATTATGCGGATTGCTAAAACTGCTTTGGCCTCTATTTTGGGTATTGATTAGCCGATCAATCTCTACATAGGCAATGGCTGGATCATTCTGCCAGGCCTGATAATATGCGGCTGCCGTTTGTACATCATTAAATTGAACAACAAAAAGCTCGCCGCCGCTTTCAAAAATTTGGCCTTGCTCGGCCTCAATTTGGGGTATGCTGCCCGGCTCTGTCATCTTTAGCAAAAGCCGCTTGGTAACAAATTCATTTTCGATAATTACCACTTTTTCATCGGCAAGCCAGGTAACTTCGCAATCTAAGATATCCGATAATATGGCAATTGGTAACATGGTGCGGCCATTTTGTACGCTGGCCGCCACATCCATTTGCTCTAGCTGCTGCTCATTGCCATCATCCACCTGCACCAAATCGCTATTTAGCTGAAAAGTAATTTCCTTACCCGCATAATCGACGATAACCTCTTTGCTATTATCATCAAAATCGATAGCCCCACCCAAACTTTCCACAATGGCTCTGGCCGGTGCTAGGGTGCGGCCATCCTCGATTAGCGGAGCGGTATCTGTGCCTGCATCCACCGGCTTTTGCTCGCCATCAACATACATTAGCGGATTGCCAATTTGCAGCTCGATTATCGCCGCCTCATCGGGGATAAGTTGATCTTCTGCCAAAAAATCCAGCATATTAAGATCAAAATTGCTTTGCTCTAGGGCTGCGCTGCCGCCGCCGGATTCGGTTACCGTTGCATTGGGCAATAATTCGGCGGCCATCAGTTTGCCGCTTGGGCTAAGGATTAAAACCATGATTAAACAAGCTATTGTTTTTTTTATTTGCATATTTGCTCCTTACTGCTACTTTTTCGAGGGCTATTAGTTATATTTTACCAGTTTTGGGCTTAAAATGCAATATCCTTGGGGGGCGCTGCCCCCCAAACCCCCTGCAATTTTTTGTAAAAAATTGAGTAAAACTTTTTAGTAAGGGGCTATCGCTTTTTGCGACAGCCCCTTTTTTAAAAAGTTATAACCATAATTGTGGGTCTTGATATTTACCATCCAATATCATCTCAAAATGCAGATGACTGCTTTGGGCAGCTTCGGCCGCCGGCGAATTGATAATTGTGCCAATTTGATCTCCGGCATTAATCGTCTGCCCCACATCTACCAGCGGCTCTAAGCATTTGTATACCGTATACCAGCCATTGCTATGCTCAATGGTGATAATGCCACCAAAGGCCAAATCATCAGCTTCCACTTCCAATATCTTGCCACCGGCTGCTGCAAAAACCGGGCTGCCCACCGCCAAATCTAAATCAAAACCATTATGAAAACGATAATCATCATGGGTAGGATCTAAACCATAGCCAAAAGCCCTGCTTGCCTGCCCATTGGCCGGCATTTGCCAAAGAGGGGGTTGGCTTTCTACCGCCACAACCTGCGCCTGATCAAGCAAATCTTCCTGCTCTAAGGATGCCTCATTATCCGGGCTGCTGCCGGCTTGCTCGGTAGTTTGCGGCGGATTGGCATCGGCTTGGCTACTAATTGCAGCGCCCATATCGGCATCATCTACGGCCTGCTCATCTGTATTTGCCCCATCAGCAGGGTTTGCGCTGGCCTCGGCTATCATCTGCTCCTGGCCTTCTAATTCAGCTTGGGCGGCTTGCTCGGCAATTAGCTGATCTACATCAATAATTTCCGGCTCGGGTATAGGGCTTGGATTATGGTTGGCATCACTGTAAATATTATTGACTAAATTGCTATCCGAGCCATTATCGGCCACCTGCTCATTTTGCCAAATTTGCGGATTTTGATAGGTAAATATGCCCACCAAGGCCACAATTACAGCGATAGTACCCAGCCATTGCCAGCGATTACTGCTGCGCAGAGCAGTTTTTTTCTTGGTGTCGGGAAAACGAAACTTAGGTTCTTTAGGGAAAGTATTCATAAATTAGCCTCCTTAAAATTTAGGGTTACAAGGCTAGTATGAGTAATTTGATTTGCTTTTATACCTAAAAATTTCCAGCAAACGGTATTGCCTGCCGCGCAACAAGGGGCTGCCGCAATGCGACAGCCCCCATAAGTTTTTAGATTATATGATAAATTTTAATTGCGATACTGCCCCTTAAGGGTAAACTGATCTAAAATATGGCCATCCATTTGTTTATACAAATCATTGTATAAAAAGCCATTTTGCAAATCAAGCATTGTATCTAAGGCATAAACATGGATTTCATAAATATGCGGAGCATCGGGCGGCGCCATGCCACCGTAAAAAGCCGATAATTCTTTGCTTTGATTACCACCTTGCATGCTCATCCAGCTATTTAGGCCTTGCACAAAATCGGTGGCCGTTTGGCTTTCGTTTTCGGCAATTTCGGTTTTTTGAATATTGGCCGCTGTCCAATGAATCCAAGAAAAACCACCGCTAACAGGAAAGGCATCCTTGTCTTCTAAAACAATGGCAAAGGATTTAGTTTCTTTAGGTGCATCTTCAATTTTAAGCGGTAGCGAATAAGTAGGCATACCATGGCTATTAAAATGCTCGCCATGCTTGCCGTATTTATCCTCGATAATACCATTTACTATACCCCGGCTTATTACTTTCATCTTTTCTCCTCCTTATTATATGCATATTTATTGCTAACCTTAGTATACGTTTAATAAACTAAACTTTAATATGATAAATAGCATTATAACGCATATTACTATTTACTCCCGATCATCAAGATGAATAGGCGCATCCTGCGCATCAGCATCATCTTGCGCATCGGTATCATCTTGCGCATTAGCATCATCCCGCTCAACAGCCTCATCCTGCGCATCGGCCTCATCTTGCTCATCCTCTGCTAGGGGTGCTTCAAAATCAAAAGCGCCCAAATTATCGCGTTGCTCGCTCATCGCCTGATATAGCTCGGCACGCTCGGCATCTATCTCAAAGCTGCCGATAATGCCACCATATACCGCCTCCAGCGCCTGATGCTCCGTTAAGCCGCTAATCAAAATCAAATAATAGCGCATGCCGTCTAATGGGCGCTCGATATATAAATCGGCAATTACAATACTATCTGCGGCCTGATGCTGCCAAATACTGCGCCAAGCATTATCCCTATCAATAATAATTTGGCTTTGATGCCAGCTATCCTGGCCTAACTCTGCCATTTCGGCTTGGATAGCCTGCTCGGCTTGCTCTTCTTCCGGGCTGGGTTCATCCTCGTTTAAAAGCATTTCCTCTAAGGCCTCGCCCTCTAGGCTGCCCATAATTTCGGCACGGGATTGGCTGCTTACAGTGGGCAAATCCAAATTGGTGGCCGCCAAATTATAAAGCAAATTTTGGCCAATCATCTCGGCAATTTCGTTTAAAGGATAATAAGATTCGCCGCCTAATTCATTGATAATCAAAAGTGCGGCCGTACCCTCGGCATTGGTATAGGTGGTGGTTTTAGGCTCTTCGCTTAGCAATTGCCAATCGGCCGGGATATCCAAGCTATAGCCGGCTGCATTTTGATAATTTACAGTTTCGATATCATTTAAGCCGCTGTTAAAGCAGGCGCTTAAACTAAAAATAGCTAGCATTAACAGCATTATCAATAACGGCGATTTTAGTTTTTTCATATATGTTCTCCTATAATGGTTTGGCCTAAAATTAGGGCTTGCTCTACCGTGGCATTGCGTACTTGCTCGCGATTACCGCTAAAAACATGCTCCTCTACTATTAGCTTATCGGCTAAAAGGGCAGCTATATATACCAAGCCAACCGGCTTTTGATTAGTGCCGCCATCGGGCCCGGCAATGCCGGTTACGGCTAGGGCTAAATCGGCTTGGGCTAGGTTTTTGATGCCTCTGGCCATGGCCTCGGCAGTTTGGCTGCTAACCGCGCCAAATTGCTCGATAATGGTAGGTGGCACTTGCAAAAGGCTAATTTTGGCTTGATTGCTATAGGTTACCAGGCCATATCCAAAATAAGCCGAGCTGCCGGGCAAATCGGTAATGGCGGCGGCAATTTTACCACCGCTGCAAGATTCGGCCGTGGCCAGGCTTAAATGATGCTGCTTTAATAATGCGGCTAATTTTTGCGCTTGCATAAAATCTCCTATAAATCAAGTTTTCTATAAATAGTATTTGCGGCCTTTATATAGATAATCAAAGCCGGAAATTATGGTAGTAATTAAAGATATCCATACCACAATATCGGTAAGCACATAATACCAGCTAGGCCAGCTAAGGCTGGCGATTAACAGCATGGTAATGCTAACCATTTGGCTAATTGTTTTAATTTTGCCCAAAGGGGATGCCGCAATAACCACCCCGGCATCGGCGGCTAAAATACGCATACCGCTTACCGCAAATTCGCGGCAAATAATTATAATAACTATCCAGGCGGCCATTCTATCTAAAGCAATTAGGGTGATATAGGCCGAACTAACCAAAAGTTTATCGGCCAAAGGATCTAAAAATTTGCCTAGATTGGTTACCATATTAAAATTGCGGGCAATTAGGCCGTCTAAAGTATCACTAAAGGCAGCGATAACAAAAACCAAAGCCGCCAAAATATCATGGCCGCTAAAATCGGCCAAGGCCAAAATCACATAAACCGGGATCAAAAATATCCTTAAAATTGTAATCCGATTGGCGATATTCATATTAGACATAAGCAACCTCTTTCTAAAATTTAAGTATCTTGCTTAAGCAAAAATATACTTTACAGTGGTTTGGCAATCAAATCAAAGCCGTCCACGCTGCTAATTTCGATATCAAGCCAGCTATCGGCCATTAGGGGCTGTTTACTATAAATCAAAACCTGGCCATCAATTTGCGGCGCTTGATAGGCGCTGCGCGCTGCATACCAATCCTGAGGATAAGCCAAAGCAGGGCCTTCTACCAGCACCTTTAGCTGCTTACCTATATATTGCTCCAGATATTGGCCGGAGGCAAAAGCGGCGGTATCCAAAACCAAATCGCGGCGTTTTAGCTTGGTTTGCTCATCAACTTGCTTAGGCAAATTAAAGGCAGCGGTATCCTCCTGCGGCGAAAAAGCAAATACGCCCAACCAGGTAAAAGGCATTTCCTTGATAAAATCGAGCAAATTGATTAAAGCTTCCTCATCCTCGCCGGGAAAGCCCACCATCATTGTTGAACGCAGGGCAGCATCGGGCAAATATTGCTTAATCAAGGCAATTTTTTGCTTAATTTGAGCCTGATTAGTCTTGCGCCCCATTAATTTCAAAATCCGATCATCGCTATGCTGAATGGGGATATCCAAATAATTGCAAATATTATCATGCTTGGCCATCACCTGCAATAAAGGCTCATCAATATCCTCCGGATAAGCATATAGCAGCCTAATCCAGGTAAAAGGCAGGGCTGCCAAATCGTCTAGCAGGGCGGCAAGCTTGGGTTGCTCGGGCAAATCTTGGCCATAGGCGCAAATATCCTGCGCCAAAATAATCAATTCCTGCACCCCTTGATCGGCAAGGGCAGCGGCCTCGGCCAAAATATCCTGCGGCTTACGGCTTAAATAAGGCCCCCTTAATTTAGGGATAAGGCAATAAGTGCAATGCTTATCGCAACCCTCGGCAATTTTTAAATAGGCGCTTACAGTGGGCTTTATCTTAATACGCTCTTGATAAAGCCTATCTTCGGCAATAATTGGGCTTAGTGGCAATTTTAAAGCCTTGCTAATAATATGCCCAATTTGGCCAAAATTTTGACTACCCAAAAACAAGTCAATTTCCGGCAAAGCTTGCCTTAAATCGTCCTCAAATTTTTCGACCAGGCAGCCAACCGCAATTAAAAGCTTGCATTGCTGCTCTTTAAAGGCGGCCAAATCCAAAAAAGCGCTAATGCTTTCTTTTTGGGCATCTTCGATAAAGCCGCAGGTATTAACTATGATAACCTGCGCCTGCTCGGGTGTATCGGTCATTAAAAAGCCCTGATTTATCAAAAGAGCGCTCATATTTTGGCTATCAACTTCGTTTTTGGCGCAGCCTAGGCTTAATAGATAAATTGTTGGCATAAAAATTCCTTCTTATTAATAAAATGGCATTTGATAATAGTTTCGTGATTAATAGGCAATTGCCCTGCTTTACATGGCTTATAGTTAAATTAGGCTCGGCCTGCTGCTATCTAAATAGGCGGCGATAGCTGCCGCTGCCTGCTCGCTATCTGTGGCATTTACCGATAATTCATAATTTTGATCGGGCTGATCGGCATAATCATAAAGCGGATCATAGTAATTTTGCAAAAGCCAGGCGGTTAACTGATCATATTGATTGGCCTGCCATAATTGATTTAAGGCATCTACCTGGGCTTGGCCGAAGCGCTTGCGCAAAGGTGGGGCATTTAAGGCCGCACCGATTGCTTGATGATTAAGCAACGGCTGATAATCGTCGATTAAACGAGCCGTGCGATTTATTACGGTATCATAAACCAAAAAGTGACGCCCATCCTTCATCGCCTGGAAAAAAGGCGGGTCGAGGGTAATTTTGCCTACTCTTTTACTTTCGCATTCTACAAAAACCGGCAGGTTTTTATCAAATGTGGCTAATTTTTGCCAAAGTAGGCTTTGAAAATGCTTTTGACTGGGCTGTTCAACCAAACCAACACTGCCAAAAACACTGCCCCGATGATTAGCCAGCCCTTCTAAATCGATGCTTTGCAGGCCAAATTTGGCCTCTAAAATTTGCAAAATTTTAGTTTTACCACAGCCGGTTAGGCCATGAATTACAATTAGTTTATAAGGCAAATCGGCCTCTAGCTGCTGGTTTAAATATTTACGATAAGCCTTATAACCGCCATCTAGGCGATAGCAGCCAATTTTAAGCAAGGCAGCCATTTGGGCAATAGTTTGCGAGCGCATACCGCCCCGCCAGCAATAAAGCACCAAATCATGATCCAGGCTTAATTTATGCAGCTCACGCAGCATAGCAGGCAGCTTGGGTGCTACCAAATCCAAGGCCATAAAACGAGCCTCGCCATGGCTTTGACGATGATAAACCGTGCCAACCTGCTCCCTTTCCGCATCGCTAAAGATGGGTAGATTATAGGCATGGGGCAGATGATCCTCGGCAAATTCGCTTGGCGAACGCAAATCAACAAATAGCGGCTGCGGCAAAGCGCAGGCCTGCTGATAGCTGATATCTAAATTATTTCGCATGACCAAAAATCTCCTCAAATTCTGCCATTGTCATTAAAATATCACGCGGTTTTGCGCCCTTAGGGCCGCCAACCACCCCTTTTTCGGCCAAGGCATCCACCAGGCGCGCTGCTCGGGGATTACCAATTGCCAAACGTCTTTGCAAAAACGAGGTAGAAGCCTGACCGCTCATAATGATGATTTCGCCGGCTTCATAGAATAATTCATCTAAAGTTTCGCCGCGCTCAATCGGTTTTTCTACGCTAACAGCCGCCTCGGTTAATTGCTGGGAAAATTGGGGTTTAGCTTGGGCTTTGCAATATTCTACCAAGTTGGCAATATCGTTTTCATCCACAAAACTACCCTGAATTCTAATTGGCTTATTAGCGCCAACCGGGCTATAAAGCATATCGCCCCGCCCCAAAAGCTTTTCGGCGCCACTGGTATCCAAAATAGTGCGGCTATCCGTATACGAGGATACAGCAAAGGCAATTCGCGAAGGAATATTGGCCTTAATCAGGCCGGTAATTACATCCACCGATGGTCGCTGAGTTGCCACCACCAAGTGAATACCGGCCGCCCTGGCCAGCTGGGCGATACGGCAAATGGCTTGCTCTACATCATTTTTGGCCACCAGCATTAAATCAGCCAACTCGTCAATAACTACCACAATTTGTGGCAACTTGCTTTCGGGATGTTTTTCATTATAGCCACTAAAGTTTTTAACTCGCTCGGCGGCAAAAAGGGAATAGCGATTATCCATCTCGGTTACAACACCTTTAAGCATATTGGCCGCTTTTTTGCTATCGGTAACAACAGGCGCAGCTAGATGGGGTAAATCTTCGTAATAAGTCATCTCTACCTTTTTGGGGTCTACCAACATTAGCTTTACTTCGTCGGGCTTGGCCTTAAATAAAATGCTGCACATAATGCTATTTAAGCAACTACTTTTACCGGAACCGGTAGAGCCTGCAATCAAAAGGTGGGGCATTTTGGACAAATCTCCAACTACAGCCTCGCCGCTAATATTTTTGCCTAAGGCAAAGCAAATATTGGATTCATTCTTTTTAAAGTTAGCGCTTTCGGCCAATTCTTTAAAGTGGACAATATCGATTTGGCTGCGGGCAATTTCGATGCCGATGGCGCTTTTACCGGGGATGGGCGCTTCGATACGTACCCCGGTGGCCGCTAAAGCCAAGGCAATATCATCGGATAAGCTGGTAATTTTGGCCACCTTAACCCCGGCCGCCGGCTGCAATTCGTAGCGGGTAACGGCAGGCCCGGCCACCACTTGGGTAACGGCCGCCTTAACCCCAAAATCGTGAAGCGTTTTTTCCAAAAGAGCAATCGAATCGGCAATATCTTTATTAAGATTAGGATTGCGAGTTTTTACTACATTGGCCAGCAATTCGATCGGCGGCAGCTGATAATCCAGATTTTCTTGCTGGGCATCAATATTTAAGGCCTGCTCAAAGCTGTCATCAGCCTGCTGCTCGATGGAGGTGGCGGCCTTGGCGGCAACCCTGGCGGCGGCAGCCTTAGCGGCAGCAGGGGAGGTAACACCGGGCGAAGCACCGGCCGGCATAACAGGCTCTGGCGGTAACGCTGATTGATCTTCGGCCTCATCTTGCTGATCATAGCTGCTAATGCTAATCTGACCGGCGGCAATCTTGGCCGCTGCCTGGGCAGGTTGATTAAGCTCGGCATCCTGATTAAGGGCAGAAATAGCCGCCGGGATGGCTTCTAAATGGGCATCAAAATCGGAAAAATCTTCTTGAGGCGCAGGTTTAGCAGCAGGTTTAGCCGCCGATTTGGGATGGTCGGCCTTAGCCATGGCGGCGGCAAAATCAAATTCTTGCTGCTCGGCAAGCGGATCACCGCCGCTGATATCCGGCAAAAATTCATTAGTAAAGCGATTGGGCTTAGGCGGAGGCAGCGAAACAGCTTCTTTGCTATCGGTGATATTGGGGGCAGCCTGCTCGGGGGTGATAATTTTGGCTTTAAGCGGCGGCAGTGTTTTTTTGGCGGCTGTTTTGGGCGGAGCATCATTGCCGATAACAGCAGCTTTTTGATCTCTATTACCAATTAAGCGGGCAAAAAAACTATAGATAGCCATGGCAATCAAGCGGATAAGCTCGCGCAAAGATAAATCGCTAAAGAGCATAAAGCCGATGACAAGCATGGCGATAAGGATAATCATACTGCCGGCATAGCCAAAGCCCTTTTGCAGCAAAAAAGATAAAAGCGCACCTAAAGCGCCACCGCCAAAGCCATCGATGCCCAGCGCCATATATTCGCCAAAGCTGCTAAGTGGCAATTGCAGCGAAAAAAGCGCTAAAACCGCCCACCATAAAAGCCCCAGGCCAACCAGGCGGCCGATATTGCTAACCTGATTACGCCCCAAAAAGACAACTAGGCCGAATAAGAGCAGGCAAATAGGCATACTAATGGCAGCGATGCCGGCAAAAAAGCGCATTACATCAAGCAAAAACAGGCTAATAAAGCCCAGCGCACCGGTTTGCTCGCCTTCGGGCGGGGCGACAGCTACGCTAATCAAAAGCACCAAGGCCAAGGCCATAATCATGATGCCAATAATTTCCTTCTGGCGAGGGCTATAAGCGGTAATTTCTTTTTTAGCAGGCTTTTTGGCAGGAGCTTTTTTTGAATTACTGCGATTAGAACTGCTCCCACCCCGTGCCGATCCGGTAGAACCCTTAGGCATAAAGATACCTCCACAATATTATTTGCTAATTATATCAATTAATTATTATATCATATATAGGTGCAAAATACAAGGGTTTGGCTAGCCAAACCTATATAATCCGCCGATAAATCCAAGCAAGCTACAACCCAAGCCAACAACAAGCAGCAAACATCGCAAAACGGATACAACATATTCCCTACAAAAGAAAACAAATCACAACAAAACACAAAAAAGAGCTTAGGCAAACAATAAATTTGCCTAAGCCCCCCTTGTTTATATTCTTAAGTATAAAGCTTGCTTGCCTAAGCATAAGGTTTGCTTCCTTAAGACCTTTGCTTTTTGAAAAAAGCAAAAACTTTTAGAATTTTTTTTGGTTAATCATAGCCTTAATCTTCCTCAATAAATCATCCGTTTAGTCATACCACCATCAATTATTATATTAGCACCATTTACAAAATCATTTTCCGGATCGGCCAAAAATAAACACATATTCGAAATATCCCTGGGCTTGCCCACTCTGTTCGATGGATGAATATCATGATCCCTTTGCTCAAGCTCTTTCCAATAGCCCACATGAATAAAACCGGGGCTAATCGCATTAACCGTAATCGGCGTGCCCCTTAATGATACGCATAAAGAATTGGTAAGCGCCACAATGCCGCCCTTGCTCATGCCATATAGCTCCCAATCTTCCATATTTTGATGCCATCTGGTCGAAGCTATATTGATAATGCGCCCATAATCCTCGCCCTGGTTTAATGCAATGAATTTTTTAGCACAAAGAAAAGCGCCGCGTAAATTGGTATCCAAAACCCGATTATATTCGGCTAGCTCTACCTCGGATACATGCTTTACAAACATGGCAACCGCCCCATTATTAATTAAAATATGCGCTTTGCCATATTTAGTTTTAATTAGCTCAAAGGCCTCGCTAATCGAATCGGGATCGGCCAAATCGGTTTTGATATAATCAACATAATCCTCTTTATTCTCCAAAATATCCAGCACAATAACCCGATACCCCTTTTGCGCAAATTGTGCCGCCATATCAAAACCCAGGCCGCTGGCTCCACCTGTTATAATAGCTATTTTCATTATTACACCTTCCTTTTAGCGTAAAATGACTTGAACCCAAGTGGTTTTGCCCCACAAGCGGCGGCAGCTAGCGGTTTGGCCGCTACAACACGTAGCCCCACTACGAGTAGCAGCGTCCGCACCACTATCTGCTCGCCGCTTGAGGTGCAAAACTGCTTCGCACCCCTAAACCAAACTCATTAAAATTTAGGTTTAAAGTTATTTTATTGCTAAAAATGCATATTTTCGCTTAAATTATAGTCCAGCTAGAGTTTGGCTTAGGGGCACATGGGTTCAAGTCATTTTACGCTAAGCACGAGCCCATAATCCGAACCCATTTTTATCCCAGTTTGCCGGCTTCATACGGCACTACCAGCCCTTGGAATACTACCAGTATGCCTGCGTGCTGTTAGCACCGCCTGAAGCTCGGCAAACTGGGGTAAAAATCGCTGCGCGACCCTGGC
>CAYJPF010000078.1:0-6872 GCA_964372025.1 uncultured Peptococcaceae bacterium
GCCAGGTGGGCAAAGAGCGCCGCCAGGGTGGGTTCGGATTATGGGCTCGTGCTTAGCCACCATGTACCAAACCCGAACCCTTCTACCTGTCCAATATATCCAACAATTTCAAACGTACTTCCACCGTATCACTTTGCTGATGATCTCCGGTAATGGTAGTTGCTACCGGCTGGCTTTCGGCAGCTAAATCTACAAAACATAAGGGCGGAAATAATACGCACCACCAGTTTTTGCCAGCACCTTCGCCTAAACTAATCTTAAGTGCATCATACTCGCCTGCCGCTAAACTAAGATCCCCATAATCAATATCCGGAAAATCACTTTTTGCTATGCTTAAACTAGCTTGATAATCGGCAATATCGGCTAAATAAGCATTGGTAGCAGCCGTTAACTCCGGCAGTGCTTGCTCCAGTAAATAAATAGCCTCCTCTTTATTTGCGGCAGTAGCCAGCTTTTCCTCCATTAAACCGATAATTGCATCACGAATAATTAACTTGATTTTTTGATCCTCTATACTATCACTATTAGCCAAAATATGCAGCCTTAAAGGGCTTTGGCCATAAACTAAAGTAGCATCGGGCGCTTGCTGCCAACCATAAAAAGTAAAACCGCCGATGCCAATTAATAATAAAAATATTACCATTATTTTTTGATAATTTTGTCTAATTTTATTTACAATATTTTTCATATAACTAAACCTCCTGATTTATGTAAGAGGGCTTGTGCCCCCTGGTTATAGTAGTATAACCTAATATTTAGCCTTTTAAACATTAAATACTGTTTATCGCTTGTAATAATAATGGTAAGTTAGATATGCTTTTTTAATTGCCCCAAAGCATTTTTTTCCAGGCGCGATACCTGCGCTTGCGATATACCAATCTCCTCGGCTACCTCCATTTGGGTTTTGCCGGCAAAAAAACGCAAGTCGATAATCTTCTTCTCCCTAGCGCTTAATTTGGCCAAACCCTCGCCAATATTAATATTCTCCAGCCACTTTTTATCATCGCTTGCCTCATCCCTCACCTGATCCATAATATAAATAGCATCGCCACCATCATTGTAAATAGGCTCGAATAAAGAAACCGGATCAGAAATAGCATCCAAAGCATAAATAATATCTACCACCGGCAGGCCAATCTCTTTAGCAATTTGCTCCATCTTAGGCTCGCAACCATTTTTGTTAATCAAAGCCTCCCGCGCCTGCATCGACTTATAAGCAATATCGCGCAAAGATCGGCTAACCCTAATCGGATTATTATCACGCAAATAACGGCGGATTTCGCCAATTATCATCGGCACAGCATAAGTAGAAAACCTTACATTTTGTGCCAAATCAAAATTATCGGTAGCCTTGATTAAACCAATACATCCCACCTGAAACAAATCGTCCACATTTTCACCGCGATTATTAAAGCGCTGAATAATGCTTAATACCAAACGCAAATTGCTGCTAATCAGCTCTTGGCGTGCTTGCTCATTGCCATTTTGGGCTTCGGCAAATAATTGACGCATTTTTTCATTAGTTAATAATGGTAACTGCGCCGTGTTTACACCGCAAATCTCTACCTTGGTAACCAAAAATATTCCCTCCTTGATTATGGAATATAATTGCATTATTACCTTTGCCAAGCCAAAATATACGGGCTAAATTCAGCCTCAAACAGACAATTTTTGGCTAATTTTTAGCTTTAAGTAAATTTAGCTTGTATTTAGCGCCAAAAGGTGATAAAATAGATAGGTTGCTATAAATTAGATTTATTTGGGTTTTAGAAAGAAAGGTGTTTTTGTGCAGTATCAACAAATCAGAAATATTGCTATTGTCGCCCATGTAGACCATGGCAAAACCACTTTAGTGGATCAAATGTTAAAGCAAGGCGGAGCTTTTCGGGAAAATCAGGTAGTAGAAGAGCGAGTTATGGATAGTAATAGCCTTGAAAGAGAAAAGGGAATTACTATTTTGGCCAAAAATACCTCGATTATTTGGCAGGATACCAAGATTAATATTGTAGATACCCCCGGCCATGCCGATTTTTCCGGCGAGGTAGAGCGAATTTTAAAGATGGTTAATGGCGTTTTGCTTTTGGTAGACGCTTTTGAAGGGCCAATGCCCCAAACCCGCTTTGTTTTGCAAAAGGCTTTAGAGCTAAACCATAAGGTAATTATTGTGGTTAATAAAATCGACCGCCCCGATGCCCGTGCCGAGGAGGTAGCCTTAGAGGCTTTAGATTTATTAGAAGAATTGCAAAGTGGCGAAAATTATTTAAATAGCCCCATTATCTATTGTTCCGGCCGCGACGGCTTTTCCGGCATCGAGCCCGATGCCATGGAGCAGGACTTAAAGCCCTTATTTGCCACAATTTTAGATCATATTGATGCCCCACAATGCCAAACCGAGGGGCCTTTGCAACTTTTGGTTTCTTCCATCGACTATAATGAATATGTGGGCAGAATCGGCATTGGCCGTATTGAGCAAGGCGAGGCTAAAGTGGCTGCCGAAGTAATGGTAGCTAACTATAATGGCGATGATCCTTATAAAAGCAAGCTGGTTAATCTATACACTATCGAAGGCCTAAAAAGGGTGCCGGTAGAAAATGCCTTGGCCGGTGATATTGTTTGTTTTTCCGGTATCGAAAATATCACAATTGGCGACACATTATGTGATATCGAGCATGTTAATCCTCTACCTTTTGTTAAAGTTAGCGAGCCAACGGTAGAGATGACCTTTTCGGTTAACGATAGCCCTTTTGCCGGCAAGGAAGGACGTTTTGTAACTTCGCGTCAATTGCGGGAGCGCTTATTTAGAGAGCTGCTTAAAGATGTATCTTTGCGTGTTTTTGTTACTGATAATACTGATTCGTTTAGGGTATTAGGGCGTGGCGAGATGCATTTGGCCATTTTGATTGAGAATATGCGTCGTGAGGGATATGAGTTTGCCGTATCGCCGCCGCAAGCATTATGCAAGCAGATTGACGGCAAATTAAATGAGCCGATTGAGCGTTTGCATATCGATGTACCGCAGGAACATTTTGGTCATGTGATGGAAAAAATGGGCAGCCGCAAGGGGATAATGCTGCATATGCAGCCCTCCGGCAATCGGATGAAGGCCGAATTTATGATACCGTCGCGCGGTTTATTTGGTTATCGTAATGAATTTTTAACGGATACTAAAGGCGAAGGGATTATGGGATCGCGTTTTGAGGAGTATCAGCCGCATAAAGGGCCGATTAGGCAGCGTGATAGCGGTTCTTTAATTGCATTTGATACCGGATCGGCCAGCAGTTATGGTTTATTCCATGCTCAGGAGCGTGGCATATTATTTATTGAGGCCGGCACGGATGTATACGAGGGCATGATAGTTGGCCAAAATCCTAAGCATGAGGATTTGGCAGTAAATGTATGCAAGAAGAAGCAGGTAACAAATATGCGGGCATCGGGATCGGACGAGGCTTTGCGATTAGTGCCGCCGCGTCGTTTTTCCTTGGAGCAATGCTTAGAATTTTTGGCACCGGACGAGCTTTTGGAAGTAACACCTAAAAGTTTAAGGTTACGCAAGCAAATCCTAAATAATACAAAAAGATTAAGAGCAGCTAAAAGCTATGAATAATAAAAAAAGTGGGCTGTCGCAATTGCGACAGCCCACTTTTTTTATCTTCATCTGCGTAAACGCCTTTTAATAGCAAATACAATAATTGCAATAATAATCGCCAGCACAATCAATAGCGGTAGCAGCGATATAAATCCGGTAATCATAAAAGCTACCATATCAACTAAACCATTAATGCCGCGGAAAAATGCCTCCTCGATATCTTGCACAAAACCTGCCCAGCCATCTAAATCTACCCTAATATTATCCGGATCATGCTGGTACATATCAATATTAATTCTGGATAAACTCGTTACCTGGTCATAATAATTAATCTGGCCACTTAAACTCTCGATTTCCGCCCTTATCCGCATCATTTCGCTTTCGATTACAATTAAATCTTCAACCGTTTCCGCTTGCGCCAAAATCTCCAGCAAACGCTGCTCCTGCGCTTGATACTGCTCTAGGCGGCCGGCTATATCATAATAAATCATCGTAATATCTTCGCTGTACAAATACTGATGCTCCACCACACCCAAATCGCTAATCAGCTCGGTGGCCTGCTCTAGCATATCAGCTACCACATAAATGCTAATATATCCGCTAATCATTTGCCCCGTTTCGGCATCGCTATAGGTATCGGCGCTGCTTACATAACCGCCCATTTGCTCGGCTAAATCAGTTACCGCCAAATATGCATCGCCAAAATCATCTACCACCAACATAAAATTAGCATCATGGATAATCTTGCGCTCTAGCTGCTCTTCGGGGGCGGCTGCCTGGCGGCTGCCATTATCAATAGTGGCTTCGGCTGTGCCCATGCCGGCTGTTGCGGCCATCTCGGGCGCTGCCATATCGGCTACCGCCATGCCCTCGCCGGCCGATTCCTCCATCATCATAGGCGCCGGCGCGGCCATTGGCTCCTCGGCCGGCATCATATTATAGGAAATACTATCATAAGCCGCCTGCGGAGCAGCTTCCTCCATAGTATCTTCCATATAACGATTAGTAGCAATTAATGAAGATCCCAGCCCCAAAGCACCGCCCACTACCCCAATTAATAGCAGCAGGCAAGCCGCCCCGGCCAAACCCTTAAACCAATTACGCTTATAGATAGCAGGTGCTTTAGGCTTAGGCTCGGTTACTAGGCTATTATGCAAATCCTTGCTAAAGCCGGCCGGCAATTCGGCCATGGCTATTGTTTTAAAAGATTGAACTAAACTTTGCTTAATCTGTAGCTGCCGGGCGCAAGCGCTGCAACCGCTTAAATGCTCCTCGATTTGCCGATAAGCGGCCGGCTTTAATTCGCCATCTAGGTAAGCATCAAGATTAGCCAGAACTTTATCACAATCAATCATGCTAATCACGCTCCTTTTGCCCTATAAGACGGCTTAAATGTGGGTATTGTTCCTTATCGGCCATAATTTTATCCTGCATAACCTTGCGTGCCCTGCTTAAACGCGATTTTACCGTGCCTAAAGAAATGCTTAAAATATCAGCAATTTCCTGATATCCCAGGCCGGAAATCTCCCTTAAAGTAAAAACTACCTTGTATTTGGGCGATAAATTTTCGATTAAGGCCAAAAGATATTGCTCAACTTCCCGGTTTAAATAAATATCTTCGGGAATTGCCGAATAATCGGCGATATCTACCTGCTTATCAGCATCATCTTCATCTGCCCAATTATTATATAGATATTCTTTATGTCTATAAGTTTTGCGCATAAAGTCGCGCGCTGTATTTACCGTAATCCGATAAACCCAGGTAGAAAAAGCCGCATCACCCCTAAAACGGGGCAAAGCCCGATATAGCTTTAGCAGCACTTCTTGGCTGATATCGGCGGCATCCTCGCTACTATTTACCAGGCGTAAGGCTATATTAAAAATTTGCTTTTGATATTTTTGAGCCAATTCCTCAAAGGCATCGGTATCACCCTTGGCACTTTTTTTAAGCAAAAGGCGCTCATGGGCAATACTATCTTTATCTTTTTTAAATACCATGATTGCTCCTTTCGAGATGTTTATCTAAATAATTGTGCTATTACTATGCTTTATATAATTACAAAAATAAAGCAAACTATCTTGCATATTTTTACCTGTTTAAAAAAAATAAGCTTAAATTAAAACTTTTTTAAAAAAATTACAATTTTCTCTTGCTCTTTATAGGTAAAAGGATATATAATAGATTAGATAAAGATTTTTTAAAAGAAGGGATTAAATGACTAATATTTATTATGGCGGCCAAGCCGTTATGGAAGGGGTTATGATGCAAGGCCCCAAGGGCAAGGCCATTGCCTGCCGCAAAGAAGATGGCACAATTGTTTATAAAATCAATACCCGCAAATCTTTAAAAGAAAAATACAAAATTGCCGGTTGGCCGATTTTTAGGGGCTTTATCTCCTTTTTCTATTCGATGCTTAGCGGCATGCAGGATTTAACCTGGTCGGCCGCCCAAGCTGGCGAAAGCGAAGAGGATAAACTTAGCACCAAAGATATCGTTTTAGCCGTAGTTTTAGCCATGCTTTTGGTTAGCATTTTCTTTATCGGCTTGCCGGTGCTTTTGGCCACCTATGTTCATCCCTATGTGGGCGATTTTGGGCGCAGCCTAATCGAGGGCCTTTTGCGCATTGCCATGTTTTTGGGCTATGTGATGATTATTGGCCGCATGGCCGAGATTAAACGCCTGTTTGCCTACCATGGTGCCGAGCATAAAACCATCAATGCCCTAGAAGCCGGCCTGGATTTAAGTGTGGCCAATGTGCGGATGCAATCGCCGATTCATACCCGCTGCGGCACCAGCTTTGTGCTGATGACCGTAATTTTGATGATAGTTACCTTTACCTTTGTTGGCCAAACCGATAGCGCTTTAGCCAGGATTGGCATTAAACTATTAAGCATGCCTTTTGTGGCAGGCCTGGCTTATGAGCTTTATCGCCTGCCCTTATACTTCCCCAATAATCGCCTGCTTAAGCTATTGATTGCCCCCGGATTGGCCATGCAAAAGCTAACCACGGCCGAGCCCGATGATGGCCAAATAGAAGTAGCCATTGCCGCAATTAGCCATGTGCCGCATTTTGCCGATGATTATCCGCAAACCGCTGCCCAAATTGCCCAAAGGGAGGCTATTTTAAAAGCCACCGCCGAGCAATTAGCTGCCAAAGAGGCCGCTGTAGCCGGCGCAGATACCAACTTATCCCCTGCTAAAGATGATGATGCCCAAGCTGCAAATCAGCCTAGCACTTTAGGCGAGCAGGATAATGCTATTAATCAGGGTAATTCTGCTAATCAA
>CAYJPF010000078.1:6972-12384 GCA_964372025.1 uncultured Peptococcaceae bacterium
TAATTCTGCTAATCAAACTAATCCCCCCCAGCCACTTATTAATGAAGGGGCGGCTTTTAATTAAGCACAAAAACCAATTATCTCCCCTAGAAGGGGGATTGAATAAGCCCAGTTAAACAGTTAATTTAGGAGGAAGAAAATGCTAGACAAATTGGCCGCCTTGGCCGAAAAATACGAAAAACTAACCGCTTTAGTTTCCGACCCGGATATTATTGCCAAGCAAAGCGAATGGCAAAAGCATATCAAAGCACGCGCCGAAATAGAGGATGTAGTGCAGGCCTATTATGCCTATAAGGCCACTTGCGATGGCATCGACGAGGCCAAATTAATGGCCAATGATAAAAGCGATCCCGATATGGCCGAAATGGCGCAAGCCGAGCTGGAGGAGCTTATCCCCCAAAAAGAGCGTGAGGAGCAGGCCTTAAAGGTGCTGCTACTACCTAAAGACCCTAATGATCAAAAGAATGTTCTTTTGGAGATAAGGGCAGGTACAGGCGGCGACGAGGCAGCTCTTTTTGCCCAAAATTTATTTAGAATGTATACCCGCTATGCCGAATTGCGCCATTGGCGAATGGAAATTATGGATGCCAATTATACCGATATTGGCGGCATTAAGGAAATTATTGTGCTAATCGAGGGCAAGGGTGCATTTAGCCGTCTTAAATTTGAAAGCGGCGTGCATCGGGTGCAGCGAGTGCCTTCTACCGAATCGGGCGGGCGAATTCATACCAGCGCCGCCACGGTGGCCGTTTTGCCGGAAGCCGAGGAGGTAGAGGTAGAAATTGGCGCTAATGATATCCGTATCGATTTATTCTGCGCCACCGGCCCGGGCGGCCAATGCGTAAACACCACCCAAAGTGCGGTGCGGATTACCCACCTGCCCACCGGGATTGTGGTTTCCTGCCAGGACGAAAAAAGCCAGCATAAAAACAAGGATAAAGCGATGCGGGTTTTGCGCTCCAGGGTAATGGAAAAAATGATGGAAGCAGCAATGAGCGCCGAGGCCGAAAGCCGCCGCAGCATGGTAGGCTCCGGGGATCGCAGCGAGCGTATTCGCACTTATAACTATCCGCAAGGGCGGGTTACCGATCATCGTATCGGCCTAACTTTGCATAAATTAGATCGGATTATGGAAGGCGAAATCGAAGAAGTTATCGATGCCTTAATCACCTCCGACCAGGCCGCCAGGCTTAAAGAATAATGGATGCTTTACAGGCCAGGCTGTATTTAAAGCAAGCCTTAATTAGTCATGGCCTAAGCGAGGCCGAGGCCTTGCGCCAGGCCGAATTAATAATTGCTTATTTGCTAAAAATTAAGCCTAGCCAAATTATTTTGCATGCTAAGGCTGATATTGATATGCCCAGCTTAAGCCACATATTAAGCGAGCGCTTGGCCGATATACCATTGCAATATATCTTGGGCGAAGCGGCTTTTATGGATCTTGTTTTGGCCGTTGAGCCGGGCGTATTAATACCACGTGCCGATACGGAAATTATCGTCGAAAAGGCCATTGATTTATTACAGGATTATGATAGTCCGCAAATTGCCGATATTTGTACAGGTAGCGGCGCTATTGCCTTAAGCTTAGCTTATGCACTTAAAAAGGCGCAAGTTTGGGCAACTGATATTAGCCATACCGCTTTGCATATTAGCCACAAAAACGCGCTTAAGCTGGGGCTTGAGCAGCGTTGCACTATTATCGAGGGCGATTTATGCGCGCCTTTAATTAAGCAAAATTTGGCCTTTGATTTAATTATCAGCAATCCGCCTTATATTAATGCCAAGGAAATGGCCGCCTTAAGCGCCGATGTACGCAAAGAACCAACTTTAGCCCTATTTGGCGGCGAAGATGGTTTAGATATTTATCATCAACTTATACCGCAAGCAGCCCTTTGTCTTAAAGATAAGGGCTATTTGGTTTTGGAGCATGGCGATAAGCAACAAGAACAAGTGGTACAAATCCTCCGGGATAACGGCTATCAAATTATCGAGGTTTTGGATGATTATGGCCGCCGCGCCAGGGGTATTGTAGCCCAAAAAGGATAGATTATGGATTTAGTTTTAGTAGCCGTAAACAGCCAGTATATACATTCCAATCCGGCGCTTTATTCGCTGGCAAGAGCCATCGAGGATATGCCGATTAAGCTTGGCTTAAAGGAATATTCAATTAATATGTCGCCCCAATTTATTGCGGAGGACTTGTATAAGTTGCGTCCTAATATATTGGCTTTTTCGATGTATATTTGGAATCGGGAATTTATTTTAAATTTAATAGAAGATTTGGCTTTATTATTGCCCGATTGCCGCTTTATGCTGGGCGGGCCGGAGGCCTCAGCCGATAGTGAAAAGCTGCTGGCTACAAGCCCCTTGCTGGATGGCATAATTTGTGGCGAAGGTGAGCAAGTTTGGCCGCAATTAGTGCAAAGCCTGCTTAAGGGCGAAATTAAGCCGCCGCTGGACTATATTCATTGGCAGGGTGGCATTAAGCCGCAGGCCTTGGCTAGAGCGGATTTGGCCACTTTGCCTTTTTTGTATAAGCAGGAGGATTTGCAAAAATTTAAGCAAGAGAGTAAGGTTATTTACTATGAAAGCAGCCGAGGTTGCCCTTATAGCTGCACTTTTTGCGCTTCGGCTAAGCAAAGCCTAAGCGAGCGCCCTTTAGCAACGGTGCTAGAGGAGCTAACTATTTTGGCCGAATATGGCGGCCAAATTAAATTTGTGGATCGCACATTTAATGCTAATTTAAAGCGAGCGATGGCGATTAGCCAAAAAATTCTCGACCTATATCGGCCGGGCTTGAGCTGGCATTTCGAGATTTCGCCCTATAATTTAGCGCCACAGCTTAGCCAGCTTTGGCAAAAGGCGCCGCTAAATTATCTGCATTTAGAGGCCGGCCTTCAAAGCCTAAGCGAGCCGGTATTGGCGGCCATTGGCCGCAGGGGGGCTTGGCCGCAGGCCGAGCAAGCCCTAACCGCCCTGCTTAAAGCCGATAATTGTGCAGTGCATGTAGATTTAATCGCCGGCCTACCCGCCGAAACGGAGGCAAGCTTTGCCGAGGGCTTTAATCTGGTGCATCAAATTGCCCCTCATTATTTGCAATTGGGCTTTTTAAAGATTTTGCCGGCTTCGATTATAGCCGGGCAAACCGAGCAATATGGCCTGCTAGCCAGCCCTCATCCGCCGTATAAGATATTGGCTACGCCTAATCTTAGTGCTGATTATCTATTTAGATTAAACTGGGCGGATAAAGCATTAAACCAGCTATTTAATAGTGGTCGTTTTAGGTTTAGCTTATTGCAGGCTGCAAAATTATGGCCGGGTGATGCCTTGGCTATGTATTTAAGTTTGGGGGCAGAGCTTGCCAAAGGTGGTTTAAGCGGTTTAAGTCTGCATCAAAAAGCGGAACTTTTGTACAATAATTTATTGCCCTTAAACCGGGATTTATTTTTCGATTTATTGCGTTTGGATTGGTTGAGCTATCAAAACAAGCAGAGTTTGCCTAATTTTTTGCGTCATGCGGAGGATGGCAAGCAGGGTTATTATTTTAATTTTAGCTGGCAAATCGAGGGTGATTTTGCGCAAGCCGGTCCGGGCCCAAGCCAAATCAGTTTTGATTATAGTAATTTAAAAGGCATATTATCCAGAGCAAGCAGGAATATATGCTAATATATTCTAAAAGTTTTTGCTGTTGCTTTTTACAAAAAGCAACGGTCTTAATCTTTTGAACTTAATCTTTTGAACTTAATCTTTTTCTTTCAATTAGAAAAAAAAGAGGATAATGCAGGTGAGATAGGGTATTTAAGCACAAATAGCAAGTGATAATCGAATTGATAAAATTGAAAGAAAGCTGCTATTTTTATTTGCTCAGCAAATAAAAATGAAGTGCTCTACGAAAGTCAAACTATCAAGCAAACCAATTGCTTAAGAAAGCAAGCCAATTGCTTAAGAAAGCAAGCCAATTGCTTAAGAAAGCAAACTAATTGCTTAAGAAAGCAAACCAATTGCTTAAGAAAGCAAACCAATTGCTTAAGAAAGCAAGCCAATTGCTTAAGAAAGCAAAAAAAAGCTGTAGCAAATGAAAAAATCATTTGCTACAGCCTTTTTGTATTATATAGGCAAAAATTACAGGTATATTAAATAATCGATACCGATGATTGTTCAACCTTGATATCATTATCTTTGGTAATGCTAAGGCGTACTTTATTGCCTTTGCCATCTTCGGCAGTTAATTTTTCCAATTTATAATCGCGGAAAAAGTCGGCTAAGGTACTATTTACAAATACAGTCCATTGTTTTTGTAAAGTAATTTCGGGGTTTACGGCTTCGTCTAAAGTTTGGGGATTATGCATTTCTTCGGCCTCCGTTTTTTATTAGTTTTGGTTATTTGCTATTTATTCGGCATAGCCGATTAAAAACCTTTTAATTAGTTCAATTCTATTGCATATTAAACAAAATCATCAAGCTAAAAGCCAAAAGGCAAATAATAGTGCCCTTATTTAAAAAGGCCGCTTTAGTAATACTAAAGCCGGGGTTAGGCCCAATTTGTGCCGGGGCAAGCTGCTTATGGCGCAGCTCTTTAAGCCACCAAACTATGGCCACAATAAAGCCAATTAGCATAAGCGGTGCTTGGATAAGCAAATAAAGGGTAAGTGAATCGCTATTACCAACCGAGGCAAAAAGCAAATACGAGGCCAAATTGGATAGCGCATGCAAAATAACAGCATATTTAAAATTGCCGCTATAATACATCAAAAGGCCGGCTAATGTACCCATGGGTAAAGTTGTAAGCAATTGTCCGCTATTTAAGTGCATAAAAGAAAAGATAATCGTGCTAAAAATTACAAAAATCCGCGCACCGTATTGATAAAGATGCGGGTAAAAGTTGCGTCTTATTACAAATTCTTCGATTAGGGGTGCAAAAATCACCAACGAGAAAAAGCCGGTAAGAGGGTCGGCATTAACAGAGGCGATATAGCCGGTATCGGGCGGGGCTTGAGCCGAGGCCGGCATAACTGCGCTAAAAATCATCATCAGAACCAGCACACTATTATTGATAAGCACCACTTTAAGCATAGTTTTAAAGCTAATCGATTTACGAGCCGGCAAGGGCTGCAAAGGCGCGGGCGCTTTTTTGGCAATACGCATCATAACCGGCAGGCCGGGAATATACATAAAAGCATAGATTAAAAAGGAGCGCAATTCATTGCTAATAGTGCCATAAGGCATCGAAAACTCGCCAATACCGGCAAAAAGAATACCCACGGCCATCAGCCCAAAAACACTTAAAGCGCAGATACTAAAAGATTGCTTAACCTGGCGAATATCAAGCGGCGGCGGCTGCGGCGGCTCTTGATAATCAAGATGAGGCGAGGCCACTTGCTGCTGATCTTGCGGATAACCGGGTTGCTGCGC
>CAYJPF010000079.1:0-12252 GCA_964372025.1 uncultured Peptococcaceae bacterium
GCTAGGTGGGCAAAGAGCCCCGCCAGGGTGGGTTCGGATTATGGGCTCGTGCTTAGGCTTTTTACCAAAAAAAAACACCCCCAAAGGTGGTAGTCCATAAAGAACCTTTATGACCACCCCCTAAATGGTGGGAAAGACGGATAGCAGTTCGGCATTTTTTCTGTTTTACTATCCGTTATTGTGCTATAATAATTTTTTAATTTAGTATAGGGAGAATACAATGCTTACCAAAAAAGAACAGGCAGTTATAGCCAAAGCCAAGATTTTAGAAGCTGCTCATCAATTAATTAGAGTTACAGGCTATGATAATATCCACATCAAAGATATTACCGATGCCTGCGGTATGTCGCCCGGTAATTTTTACCATTATTTTTCTTCTAAAGAACAATTATTTGATGAATTAGATTCTACTGACTTTTACGAGGACTTTATCTCTTTGCAAATGGATAATGATCTTGATGTTAATGAGCGGCTCAACTCCTATATCAAGCAATGGATTGCCCATAGTGTTAATGATTATGGTTCTAATTATATGTTTTATTGGGCTAAAAAATATATTCAAAAAGCTACCCAAGAAAGCCCTTGTCGGCTTTATTTAATAGCCAGCCATATTAAAAAGATTTTGGGCTTAGGTATAGAGCGTGGCGAGCTTAGCCCCCAAACCCCTATCGATACCATTGCTATATCGACCTCCTACACCATATATGGGGCCATGGCGCATTTTGCCGCCCTTGATAATGGGGAGGACTTAATCAAGTGGGCCAGCGGTTTTTGTGACGATATTATGAACCCGGCCTTAGCCCCCTATTTTTTAAACAAATAATAATAATTTCCATCCCAGTTCAAAAGAAATTATAGTGAGTAATTACTGTAATTTCTTTTTTTTGATTTTATTGCTTGACAAAAATCAAAATGTGTAGTAAACTTGATTTATTAAATCTTATTTATTGAATTTTATTTACTGAATTTGATTTAGTGTTAAGGAGCAAGTGGATATTATCAATATTAACGAAAGGTGGACTAGCTATGAAGAAACTTGAAATTGGCAATTTTCAGGTGAAGGACATTGTATTTGGTTCCCAAACCGGATTTTGCAAGGGTGTGCTTACCATCAACAAGGAGGAAGCCATTGCCCAAATTAACCCGGAAGGCAAGCTGGTAAATATCGATTTAGATATTGTTCATCCCGGCGATAGCGCCAGAATTCTACCGGTTAAGGCTGTGGTAGAGCCTAGGTTTAGACCTGATGGTAGGGCTATTTTCCCCGGTTTTACCGGTGCTGTAACTAAATGCGGCGAAGGTAAAGTTTTTGCCATGAAAAATATGTGCGTAGTTGCCAGCGGTAAATATAGCAGCATGTATGATGGCATGATTGATATGTCGGGCCCGGCTGCCGATCATAGTGTTTTTTCTACATTGATCAACTTGGTTGTTTATGCCGAAAGAATTGAAGAAAAAGATCTAGACCTTACCTTAAGAGAAGAAGTTGAGCAAAAAATGGCTGCCCATTTGTTAGCAGAATATGTAGCCAAATCTTTAGAAGGGCAAGAGCCGGAATGCTGGGAAGTTTATGAGCTGGAAAGCGGTAAAAAATTAGCCCAGAAAAAAGGCCTGCCTAAAGTTGCTTATTATATGACTATTTATAGCCAGTATGCCCGCAATTGCAATGAAGTTGTTTATGGCCAAGATTGCCATAACATGATGTCGGTTTTAGTGCATCCCAATGAGGTTTTTGATGGCGCTGTTGCCTCTTTAACCGGGATGATGGGCCAAGCCCAGGGGGCTTATGGTTATCAAAACCAGCCTACTATTAAGCGCTTATTTGCCGAGCATGGCAAAACGATTAACTTTATGGGGGTAGTACTTTGCCCGGGCGAGGTTTCTAATGATATGAAGCTTGCTGTTAAAAATCGTAGCGGCGAAATTGGCCAATTGCTCGAGCTGGATGCCGCCATTATTGCCGAATATGTTGGTGGCAGTAATATCGATGTTGATTTCTTCTATCATTTGGCCGAGATGGAAGATCGGGGCATAAAAGCGGTAGGCATTATGTCGGAGCATGGCGGAAAAATGATGCAAGATACTAAGGGCGATGCCATTATTTCCGGTGGCGATACCGGCGTGGTTATCGAATTGCCGGCCATGGATAAGGTTATCGGCGATCTTAAATCCGTAACCCGCGACTATTATTATGGTTCTTGGACAATTCATGATGAATATGGCCCCAGCCTCCGTGAAGATGGATCTTTAATTGTTAACCTATATATGATTGCCGATGCCGGAAATATTGCCGGTTTCCAAAAGAAAGCCGTTCGTGAATTTTAATTAATTACAGAATAGGAGGACTATCATGAAAAAGGCAATACTTTATATAAACCAATTTTTTGGCGGTGTAGGCGGCGAAGATGTAGCCGACTTTCAGCCCATTATTAAAGAAGGGGCGGTAGGCCCCGGTTTAATGCTGGAATCAGTATTGAATGATATCCAAATTACCCATACCATAATTTGTGGTGATAACTTTTTAAATTCTAATCAAGAGCAAGCTTTGGCCACCATTGATGGCTTTATCAATGACAAGCAATTTGATATTTTCTTAGCCGGCCCGGCTTTTCAATCAGGACGCTACGGTATGAGCTGTGGCGAAATTTGCAAATATGTACATCAAAAATACAAGGTGCCGGCAATTACCAGCATGCATAGCGAAAGCCCCGGCGTAGATGCCTACCGCGAAACCGAAGGCGTCTATATTATGAAAGGCAATAAAAGCGCTGCTAAATTACGAGATGATGCTAAAATGATGGCCACTATTGCCAATAAAATTTTAGCAGGCGAAACAATTTGCGATGCCGATACCGAGGGTTATTTTGGCCATGGTATTCGCCAAATTGTTTTTACCGAAAAAACCGCAGCCGACCGGGTTGTGGATATGCTCTTGGCCAAATTAAATGGCGAGCCTTATACCACCGAATATAAAATCGAAATCCATGATGCCGTAGAGCCGGCTGCTGCTATTGTCAATCTTAAAGATAGCAAAATTGCCTTGGTTACTACCGGCGGCTTGGTGCCGGTTGGCAACCCGGATCGTATTCCTTCTGGTACAGCCTCGGTTTGGAAAGCTTATGATATTAGCGCCCTTGATGAATTAAAAGGCGGCGAGTTTTACAGTGTTCATGGTGGCTTTAGCACCAATTTTGTTAATGCCGACCCCGAAACTTTATTGCCGGTAGCCCCTTTAAAGGAGGCCTTAAAAGATGGCGCCATTAAAGATATTCACCATAGCTTTTATGCCACAACCGGCAATCTAACCGCCCTAAAAGAAGCCAGACGCATGGGTAAAGAAATTGCCGCCGAATTAATTGCCGCCAATGTAAATGCGGTAATTATGACCAGCACCTGAGGCAGCTGCACTCGTTGCGGCGCAACGATGGTTAAAGAATTGGAAATGGCCGGCCTACCCACTGCCCATATCACCAATATGACTCCGGTAGCTAAAGTAACCGGTTCTAATCGGATTATTCCCGGTATTGCTATCACCAACCCTGTAAGCGATGTAAATTTGCCGCTTAATGAGCAAAAGGTAAATCGTCGCAAATTAGTCGATCGGGCATTAGCCGGCATTGCCACTAATGTAGACGAGCCTACTTTCTTCTAGTTCTTGCTAGTCACTCAGAGGCTTAAACAATACTTTTATAGCAAATAAAACTTATTTTGGGGGTATGGGGCTTTTATTTAAGCCTTATACCGACCCAAGAGTTTATGGTTATCTGCTTTTGTTTAGGATTTCAGATAATTTATAGGAGGTAAGAATTATGGGTCCTTTTGGTATTCCGTGGTCAATTACAATAGTTTATATTTTAGGTATTATAATTGTTCCGATTATAGTTGAAGTTATGATTCGCTCTAAATGGTGGAAAAGGCAGTCGGAATTTTATTTCTCTTTTAACAGAGAAAAGGACGAAAAATGATCCATCATTAAGGGCTAAGAAGGAGGCTAAATTTTATGGAAATTAATTGGATACAAGTGGGCATGGCTATTGTTTATATGCTGGTATTAGTTGGTGTTGGCTTATATATGAGCCGCAAAGTTAAAAGTTCTACCGACTATTGGATCGGCGGCCGCCAAATTGGGCCGATTGCTACAGCCATTTCTTATTCTGCAGCTTATTATAGTACCGTTGCTATTATCGGCGGGCCACCGCTTTATTATTTATATGGTTTAGGCTATTCTGCCTTAGAATTGTTTTTAAATGTATTTTTAACCGGATTTATTATCTTTGTTGTTTTTGCACCAAAAATCAGAGCAGTTTCCGAAAGATTAAATTCGGTATCGCTTTCGGGTTATCTGGCCGTTAGATTTAGATCTAATAAAATCAGGCTTGTTTGCTCGATTATTGTAGCTATTATGATGATACCCTATGCCATCAGTGTAGTTAAAGGTATTGGCGATGCCATGATGGCCATTTCGGGCATACCTTATGAGGTTGCCGTATTGGTTGTAACCGTAGTTTGCTTTGGCTATTTGGCTACCAGCGGCTATTGGGGCGCATCTACCGTTGACTTAATCTTAGGCTTTACAATTACAATTGCCGTTTTGGTTGTAGCCGGTTCAGTTTTAATCGAAACCGGCGGCATTGGCCCAATAGTAAACTATGTAGCCGAGCATGAGCCGGAAAAACTAACCTTAACCGGTGGCCTTTCTTGGGGCACAATATTTAGTTATGCCGGGGTTTGGGCCTTTATTGCCTTTGGCCAACCGCAGCTTATCACCAAGTTTATGGGTTTGCGTGATGGCCGTACCGTTAGTGCGGTAATTAGGGTTTCGGTTTATTGGCAAATTGTTTATTGGGTTTGCACAGCTATTATCGGGGTTGGCGCCTTATATCTATTCGAATCGGTTGTATTCGAAAATGTAGATTTAATTGCACCTACTGTAGCAGCCACCTTTGGTGGATCTGTGGCTTCCGGCATCTTCTTATGCGGTGCCTTGGCTGCCGGTTTCTCTACTGTTGCCGCCTTGGTTTTAACATCTTCGGGCTCGATTGCCAAAGATATTTACGAAGATTACCGCACCTCGGAAAAAGGCATCAAGGTAGATCCTGCCAAATCGATTAAACTTTCGCGCATTACTACCGGCATTGTTTTACTGGTAATTTGCCTAGGTTCATTGCGCCCGCTCGATTTTGTTTGGGCTTTAGCTACCATGTCGGCCGGTGTATTTGGCGCAGCATTTACGGCTCCGATTATCTTAGGCCTGTACTGGAAGCGTGCCACTACCCAGGGCTGCTTTGCCGCCATTGTAGTCGGTTCTGTAACATCGATTATCTGGTATTTTGCCGGTTTATCGGGCATAGTTCACTCCTTTGTGCCGGGCACAATAATCTCTTTTGTGATGATGATTGTGGTATCTTTAATAACCCAACCCTTGCCCAAAGATCATGTTGATGTATTCTTTGAAGCCAATTGCACCAAGGAAAAAATCAATGCCGCTATTGCCAGCGTGAATAAAGCTTAAACAATATGGGTCAAAGGGGTTGTCGCAAAAACTGCGACAACCCCTAATTTTTTATACATTTCGTTTCAAGAGGGGAAATATCTAAATATACATTGCATGCTAGTGCCGAAAATATAAGAATTCCCTTAGACGATATGAGTTCGTCTAAGGGAATCTTGGCGCGGCTAATGGGTAAACGGAACGCCCTCATGGTGGGATATGATACCCTCTTTGTGCTCTATGGGGCTATCGGTGATTACCTTGCCCATAACGGTTGAATCAATTTTGTGTTTAATTGCCACTACAAGCACCTCCAAGCAAGCATATTTATTGTAAATAAGATTAAAGCTATATTTGGTTCATCCTGAAATGTTTAGAATCGGGCTGTGAAATTTAATTGCATTATAAGTTTAACTATTTCATATGCCTAATGTTTTTTCAATATCAAAAATGCAGCTATATGAATTTAATGCTATCTATTAAATAAAAACACCATTAACTTACACTCTCTGTTAATGGTGTTTTATTAGTATTCAGTTGATTTAAACCCCATGGTCAGCAGGTTTCTTTATTGGTAGCCCTATAAAGGGTGTTTTTTATATAGCATCGGCCATCCATATATTAGTCTAGTTGCTCCATAATTGCATCATCAATTTCATAATTGGAGTATACTTCTTGCACATCATCATTATCTTCTAAGGCGGCCAGTAGCTTCATTAATTTTTGGGCGGTATCCACATCTTCGATATCGACGGTATTGGCCGGTATCATGGCAATCTCGGCGCTTTCCACCTTAAATTCGGCAGCCAAAATAGCCTCTTGTACGGCATTTAGGCTATCGGTTGTGGTTACAATTTCGGCCATGCCCTCATTAACTTCTACATCATCGGCACCTGCATCTAAGGCAATTAATAATAAATCGTCCTCGGGCTTGCCTTCCAAATCAACAATAATTTGGCCTTTGCGCTCAAACATCCAGCCTACGCAGCCGGTTTCGCCCAAATTGCCATTATTGCGGGAAAAGATATATCTAATTTCGCTGGCCGTGCGGTTGCGATTATCGGTAACCATGGCGCAAAGCACCGCCACCCCGGCCGGGCCATAGCCCTCGTAAAAAAATTCATCATAATTGGTATTATCGGCGCTGCCTGCCGATTTTTGAATGCAACGATTAATATTATCGGCCGGCATATTATTGCTTTTGGCCTTTTGAATGGCCAGCTTAAGCCTAAAATTGCCATCAGGATCAGGCCCGCCTTGTTTAACCGCTACCGCAATTTCCTTAGAAATTTTGGTAAAAATTTTGCCACGCTCATTATCGATTTTTGATTTCTTGCGCTTAATTGTCGCCCATTTTGAATGTCCGGACATGGTATCTCTCCTTCAAATATATTATACAGATATCTTAATCAACTCGATATCCCCGCAAACAGCTAAAGATTCGTCCTTGATTGCCAAAACTCCTTTAATTTTGCCGCTATTATAGGCAAAATTTACTGCATCTTCCAAATCATCGGCGCTAAGAATGCGATTGGCCGTAGCCGTGGCCAGGGCATCGGCAATAAAAGCGTCTTTAGCGATGATAATTGCCGCATCGGCACAGCCATAGCTAAAAGAATGGCCGATTGTACCCGATGAGGTGCAAATAGCCAGCGGCAAATCCTCCGCTGCAAGCTTTATGGCTAAACGCCCGCTAAAGGGGTTGAAATCGCCGGCAAATACGGCTATTTTGCGCTCGGTTTGGCTATCGATAACAATATCGCCGCCATTTTCGATAATTATTTCGCTGCTATAGGCGGCCAAAAACTCGGCCGCTTTGGCCGCAAAAGCCCCTGCTACCGCAGCCATTGGCCCTACATCGGCCAATTTAGCCGCCGCCATCATCGCTTGGGCTAAATTTGGCGCATTTTTGGCTAAAGGATAAGGGCTATGGCTGGCTGCAAAATTAGGATCGGTGGCTATATATTGCTGCAATTCAATGCGCAAGCTGCTTAAATGCTGATTTAGTTTAGCGGCTAGCTGCTTATTCCAAATACCCTCGCTTAAGCCGATAGCCAAATCGGTTTCGCCCAAAATCAGATTATGCCAGCTTAAGCCGCCATCAAAGCTTTGGCGATAGCTATTTCTATCCTCAATCATTAATTATGAATATGCACGGCCTTAACCGGGCAGGCTTTTAGGCAAATATTGCACATTACGCATTTTTCGGCACTAAAATGCACGCTTTGAGCAGGCCTTTCCAAATAAAGGGCATGGGTTGGGCATAGGCCGGTGCATAAGCCGCATTGGGTACATTTATCTTTATCCCATTCCACATGCTCGGCCAAATGCTTAACTTCCAGACCCAGGCTACGCATATAGGCCAAGCCTTCCTTATAATCTTGGGCATAGCCGGTAATGGCCAGCACCAAAAAACCCTTTTTATCGGGATCGATTTTGGCCTGCAAAATATTAGGTACCAGATCAAAATCTTTGGCTAAGCGATAGACAATCGGTTGATCGACCACATTGGAATCATAGCGGATAATTATCTTACGATTAATAATATTTTTAGCGATATCCATATTAACCCTCCCTTTTAAAGTCGGCCGCAGTGGGCAGCAATTGCGTGGGCTCGCCTAAAAGGAAGCTACCCTCGCTAATCCACGATTTAAGTTTTTCGGCAATTTCCACCGCCATCGGATAGCTGGATATTGGCGCTGTGGGGATGCTTTTGCCATCCAAATTAACCATGCCGCTTTTAAGCTCGGCTACCGTAACCCGGGCAATGGCCGGATCTTCGCCGGAGGGATATTTTGCGCCATAATCGCAGATATTGCATAAAATATCTTCATCTTTAACCATGGTAAATTTAAGCATTTCCTCATCCAAAATGGGGATGGGGATGCCAATGCCCACCATCATGCTGGTGCCATAGCCTAGCATACTAACCGCCCTCATATAGCGGCTATCCATTTGCTTCATATCGCCTTCTACGGCTAAAGTGCCTGCTCCGCCTATTGGCACGCCGCCTGCTGTGCGCTCTTCATTAAAGCTATGCTGGGTGCCCGGCCAGGCCACATAGCCCACGCCGCCCCCTAAAAAGATGCGGCTGCCAATGCCAATGGTTCTAAAATAAGGATCATTAAGCAAAGGCGATAATTGGCCGGCTGTAGAATAGGTAATATTGGCCATATTTGGCTTTAAAACCCCCATATAAGTGTACACTGTTTTATCTGTACAGTTAATACCTACATTATAATTTTGATAGCAATTACGAGGGCTAAACATAAAGGCATCGCGCAAATCGCTTAGGCCGATTTCTTTAGTTAGCTCTTGCAAGGGATAGCAATCGGTGCCATAGGATTCGGCCTTTAAAGTTACTTTGCGGCCGGCAATCAAATCTTCGATTACATGGGCGCCTCCATAGTTAAAGCTGCCCGGATGATTGGTATTGGCCGGATCATTATCGGCAATTTGGGTAGCACCAATATAGGCATCTACCGCAGCAATGCCGGCATAGGCATTTACATCATTTAGGGTAACTTTGGTCATACGCATTTTGGGCTTGGTATGCCAAAAGTTTAAAAAGGCACCGGTAGAGCACATAATGCCAAAAGTACCTGTTGTAACAACATCTATTTTTTCGGCCGCTTTTTTAGGGCCTAATTCTTGGGCTATATCTATTACTTCTTCGGCGGTAACCACAACCGCTTTACCGGCCTTGATTTTTTGATTTATTTCTGCAAAAGTTTTAGTCATAATAAGCCTTCTTTCTTAAAAAATTATGATTAGCTAAACAAAAAGCTGCCTTTAGGCAGCTATCTCATTCGCAGAACATTTAAATGAGCAAGCGCCTGTTTTGGATATGGCAAATTGGCCTTCCATAGCTTTGGCATGGTGGCTAAATTTTGCATATTTTTTTGACAGGTTAATGATAACATAGTTGCTCCTTAAAATAGTCTATTTAAGTATTGTAGCAAAAAAATGAGGTTTAGTCAATGCTTATTATTGGGGTGGGGCGGTATTATGGTGTTAGCTGTTCGCTGCGCTTGCTGTCGCTGCGCTAATCTGTTCGAGTTTGTTTTGGCTTCGCCAAAAGGCGATTGAGGGCTGTTTTGGCTTCGCCAAAAGGTGCCCGGTTTTAAGACCTTGGGGGCCAGCCCCCAATTCCCCCGCAATTTTTTGAAAAAAATTGACTAAAACTTTTGACTAAGGGGTTGCCGCAATTTGCGACAACCCCCATCTTCTATAAGCTTTTTAGGATTTCTTCATAAATATAATCGGCTGTTGCTGTGGCTTCGGCTAGGGTTTTTTGGCCTAAATCTTGATACTTCTTTACAAACTCTTGATCATTGATGCCACCAATATTGATTAGCACATTAAGCCACGCACCCTGTACCGCTGCTTTTAAGTTAAGGGCGGCAACCCCCAAATCACTGGAGGCGCTGGTATTGGTTTTGCCAATTGCCTCTTTAGTTAATTGTAAGGCGCTTAGGCAAAGCTCCATAATCTGATAGGGGCTTTCGGTGCAAATCTTAAGCGCAGCCTGCATGGCAGCTTTACGCTCGGCCTTCTGCTGATCGGTATCCTTAGGCATCCCAAAAACAGCGCTGATATTATTAAAAGCTTCGGTATCTTTATCGATAGCAATAATAAAATCATTCTTTAAGGCAGTTGCTTTAGCCTTAATCTCGATTGCTAAAGGCTCGAATTCTTGATATTTGGTTTTGCCAATAGTTAATTCGGCCACCATATTGGTAAGGGCTATGCCCAAAGCACCATCTAAAGCAGCTGCCGAACCACCACCCGGCGCCGGGGCATCACTGGCTAAAACATCTACAAATTGACTTACCTGCATTTCTACTAATTTCATTTTTCATCCTCCTGTTTAAGTTTATTTTAAGCGATCAAAAACTAAATTACCTTTTTTAATAACCTTTTCAACAGTGCTAACCGCAATATGATAAGGGATATAACGATAAGAAGGAAATTCTAAGATAATAATATCGGCTTGCTTGCCAATATCGATGCTGCCAATAGTATCAGCTCGCCCCACAGCAGCCGCACCATTGATGGTAAAGGCTGTAACGGCCTCTTCAACCGATACCCCCATATATAAATTGGTTAGCAAAAAGGCTAGCGAAATATTTTCGGTAAAGCAGCTGCCGGGATTAAAATCGCTGGCGATAGAAAGCGCACAGCCGGCATCGATAATCTCACGGCCACGTGCATAATCCTCTTTAAGATTAAAGGCGGTGCAGGGCAGCATAGTAGCGATAACATCATTTTCGGCCATCGCCTTAATACCGGCATCGGAGGCCTGAAGCAGATGATCGGCCGATACACAGCCAACCTCGGCGGCAAGCTCGGCGCCGCCTAGGCATACAATTTCGTCGGCATGAATTTTGGTTTTAAAGCCCATTTCCTTAGCTTTAAGCAAAAGCTTGCGCCCCTGCTCGATGGTAAATACATTCTTCTCGACAAAGATATCAACAAATTCGGCCAGATTACGCTCTTTAACCACCGGCATAACTTCATCGATAATAAAATCGATAAAGGCATCTTCGCCACCATTTTTGGAGGCAGGTGGAACCGAATGAGCACCAAGGAAGGTACGGACAATTTCGATAGGCTGCAAGCGCTCTAAATCGACCATGGTTTCGAGCTGCTTGATTTCGGTATCGAAATCAAGGCCATAGCCGCTTTTGCCTTCGATAGTGGTAACACCAAAGCTAAGCATGGAATTAAGGCGCTTAAGGGCTTCGGTAAGCAACTGCTCTTTGGAAGCGGCGGCGGTAGCATTAACCGAATTAGCAATGCCGCCACCTTTTTTCATGATATCCATATAGCTTTGGCCTTGCAAGCGCCAATTAAACTCTTCGGCACGGTAGCCACCAAAGACCAGATGGGTATGGCTATCAACAAAGCCGGGCAGCACAGCCTTGCCGCTGGCATCGATTACCTGGCAATCGTCGAGCGAATACTTGGCCAGTATATCATCGGTTGCGCCAAGATCTTTAATAATGCCATCTTCGATATAAACAGCACCATTATCGATGATATGCAGATTATTCATTTCCTCTTTGCCCTTTTTGGCAGCAAAGCCACTACAAGTAACTAATTCATGAGCGTTTTTAATAATCATTTTGGACATACATCGTCCTCCTAATAAGTTATTTATTAATTTTTTAAAACAATTGTGGGGGATGCCTAGCTCGGGGGGGCGGGCATGGGGCTTATGCCCCATTTGCTAAGCCGCGCCGGCGCGGCTTAGCGCCGAAGCAAAGCTTCGGCCGCCCGCCGGCAAGCTAACTGAGGCAGCGCCTTTAAGCCATGCATTATGGCGGCCTAGCTGCCGCTGGATTTGGGCGCAGAACGGTTTTGGTTTAATTTTCCAGGTGGGGCGGTTTTTGCCCCGTCTGGGAAATGCAAAATAAAGGTCGTAATGTTTGAGGAATGCCCAGCTAGCGAGAATAGGAATAGCAGGTTTTCGGTGCAAAGCAAAACTGGAGTTACAAGCTGCCTTGAGCACCCTAAAAGACTAGCAATCGAAGACAAGTCAAGCTATCAAAAGCAACTAGCGAGTAGAAAAACTTACTAGACTAGCAAATGTAGTTGGAGCGGTATTTTGTATTTTCCAGGTGGGCGGTTTTTGCCCGTCTTGGGGTATAAGATGGGGTTGAATACCCTAAAAGACTAGCAATCGAAGACAAGACAAGATATCAAAAGCAGCTAGCGAGTAGAACAACTTACTAAACTAGCAAATGTAGTTGGAGCGG
>CAYJPF010000080.1:0-12120 GCA_964372025.1 uncultured Peptococcaceae bacterium
AAACGAGTCCACATTACAGCGCCGGGTCCGCTGATGCGCAACAGCGGTCGTTTTTTGTTAATTTTTGCGACCAAAAAGTAACGCCCCCTCTGCGACTAAAGAAAATAGACTAGCAAACGTAGGCGAGGGCAGAAAAACCTTTCAACAAACGAAGTACAACCAATATAAATATCCGCCGAAAAATGTAAGCAACTTATAACCCAGCTAACAACAGGCAGCCTATAACCCAGCTAACAACAATCAACAATCAACAATCAAAAATCAAAAAACAAATTAAACCCCACGCTGCCGCAAAACCTCATACAAAAGCGCAGCAGCAGCAGCCGAAACATTAAGCGATTGAATAGGCCCTGCTAAAGGCAAAGAAATCAAAAAGTCGCTATTTTTCTTTAGCAGGGGGCTAACTCCCTTGCCCTCACCGCCCATAATCAAAACCAAAGGTATATTCAAATCGGTTTGCCAAACGCTTTTGCCACCCATATCGGCAGCGGCCAGCCATAACCCTTCTTTTTGCAAATCGGCAGCAGTTTGATTTAAATTAGCCACCCTAGCTACCGGCAAATAAGCACTGGCCCCGGCCGAAGTTTTGACCACCGTAGGAGTTAAAGAGGCCGAACGACGCTTAGGGATAATCAAACCATGCGCCCCCACACAAACTGCGGTGCGGATAATTGCCCCCAAATTATGAGGATCTTCCACATTATCCAGCATAATTAATAGCGGCTGCTCCTTTTTGGCATGGGCAGCGGCCAGCATATCTTCAATTTCGCTATAATGATAAGGGGCAAGCTCTAGGGCAATGCCACGATTATCCGGGCCGGCAATTTGATTAAGCTTTTGCTTAGGAATAAATTGATACGGTATACCCCGGTTTTGGCAAATATCCAAAATATCATTGGCAAAACGATACTCTATGCCTTCGGCCAATAAAAGCTTATTAGCCGGGCTATCGGCCTTTAAGGCCTCAAATACAGCATTGCGGCCGCAGATAAAACCGGCCTTTTCGCTTAAATCAATTTCGGTATTATGCTGCTCATCTTGCTTAGCACGCCCGGGGTTGCGATCCTGGCTGCGATCTTTACTGCGATCCTTATTACGATCTTGATTGCGATCTTGATTGCGATCATTACTGCGCCCGTAATTGCGCTCATTGCTGCGCTCATTATTACGGCCGCCTTTACGCTCATTATCACGGTTATTGCCCTTATTATGGGCAGGCTTATCACCTTGCTTATTAGTTGTTCTAGTCATTATTATTACCCTTCTTAATCGCCTCTACCCTGCCACAGCTCATTTTGCCTTCATAACATACACCTTCGGTAATGCAGGTAGCCCCGGCATGAGCAAATAGGGTAGGCGCTATTTTTTTAACTTCCTTTAGCATGGCCAAAGCCAAAATTCTAATTTCGGCCTGGGCTCTTTCGCAGCAACGTAATTCAAAAAAATTATGCAGGCTGCGGGCATTCATGGTAATCACCAAATTGGTGCAAGCCGCATTGGGCAAAATATAACGGGCATCCTCAGGCTCGATGCCGGCCTCTAAAAAGGCCTGATATTGCTGCTCGATTTTAATCATTATCTCATCAAAGGCCTGTTTTTGTTCGGGATTGGCGGCAATTGATTTAGGGGTTACAAATTCAAAACCGCTTTCCTTAACATAACGCTGCGACTTTTGACTATAAGAAGCAATACGATGCCGCACCAATTGATGCGATAAAGTACGGCTAACCCCATCAATGGCAAAGGTAAAAACCGCATGTTCAAAGGGCGAAAAATGCCCCAGCTCGCTTAGTTTAGCCAAAAAACTGCTAACCTTTTGCTGATCAAAATTAGTTAATAAATCATTGCCGCTTAAAGGCGAATAACAAAGCCTGGCAGCCGCTGCTACTATCTTTTCCGGCTCGGGGGTATGGGCAAGAATAGTTACTTTCATGTTTTTGCTCCTTAATTAAAGTGATTATATTAGCTATTATTTACGAATAACGCCACTATCCTTGGCCGCCTGTGCCACCTTAACAGCCACCGCTTGGGCTAAACCCTTAGCAAAGGCAGGCGGGATAATATATTGGGGATTAAGCTCATCCTCGGGGATAAAATCGGCAATGGCATAGGCGGCGGCCAATTTCATCTCCTCATTGATATCATAGGCATTGGCATCAAATGTGCCCCTAAAAATGCCGGGAAAGGCCAGCACATTATTAATTTGATTAGCAAAATCGCTGCGGCCGCTACCCACAATGGCAGCGCCCCCTTTTAAGGCCTCGTCGGGATAAATCTCGGGCACGGGATTGGCCATGGCAAAAACTATGGCCTTTGCGGCCATGGTGCTAATCATGGCGCTATTTACCAAATTAGGCGCCGATAAACCGATAAAAACATCGGCATCTTTGATAATCTTGACTAAATCGCCCTTAATTTTACGAGGATTGGTAATTTTGGCAATCTCAATCAAGGCCTTATCCATATTAGGCCGCCCCTGATAAACCACACCATCGATATCATAAAGAGCAATCTCCCCCACCCCGTATTTTAGCAAAAGCCTGGCTACCGCCTGGGCTGCTGCCCCGGCACCGCTAATGGCAATTTTGATATCCTGCTTTTGCTTTTTTACCAGCTTTAAAGCATTGATTAAAGCAGCAACCACCACTACCGCCGTGCCATGCTGATCATCATGAAAAATTGGGATATCGCAAATTTGCTTAAGCTTTTTTTCGATTTCAAAACAACGAGGGGCGGCAATATCTTCTAAATTAATGCCACCAAATGAAGGCGCCATCAAAGCTATGGTGCGTACAATTTCGTCCACATCTTTGGTAGCCAGGCAAATTGGGAAGGCATCTACATCGGCAAAACTTTTAAATAATACGCATTTACCCTCCATAACCGGCATGGCAGCTTCGGGGCCAATATCGCCTAAGCCCAGCACCGCCGTGCCATCGCTAATAACTGCTACCATATTATGGCGCCTGGTATAAGTATAAGATAAACTTTTATCGGCGGCAATGGCCAAACAAGGCTCGGCCACGCCCGGGGTATAAGCATAGGTTAAATCCTGCGCCGAATTAACCGGGCAACGGGCAGTAACTTCGATTTTACCTGCCCATTCTTGATGTAATTTAAGGGCTTGTTCTTTATCCATAATAAACTCCTTTTTACTTTATATATGTATTGTATCAGCTTGGCCAAATATTGTAAAGAATTTATTGCTATTAAAAACAACTAAAAATTTTAAACAAAGTATTGGTTTTTAAGCTTAGATATGATAAAATAATATATTGCAGCCAATAATAAAATAATATTAAATTAGATGAGGTAACTCTATGCTAATGAAAACAAGCGATCTGCTAAAAACCGCCGGCTTTTTAATGGTAGTAAATGTTTCGGCACGTATTTTAGGCATGGTACGCGATTTGGTGATGGGCAATATTTTTGGCCAAAACTATGTTACCGATGCCTATAATTCGGCCTTTTTAATACCCGACTTTATCTATAATATCCTAATCGGTGGGGCAATTAGTGCCGCATTTATTCCGGTATTTTCTACCTATGTAGCCGATAATCGCCATAAAGAGGCCTGGCAGGTAGCCAGCATTGTAGTAAGCTGGACTATTGTTTTAATGAGCATCATTATCGGTTTAGCCTTTATCTTTACCCCCCAATTAATCGAATTAATTGTGCCCGGCTTCGACGAGCAATATGTAGGCCTTACCGTTACCCTAACCCGCATTATGCTGCTACAGCCCCTGTTTATGACCTTAGCCGGGGTATCACAGGGTATTTTGCAATCCTATCAATCTTTTACCGCACCGGCCATTGGCATGTTATTTTATAATGTCTTTATCGTTTTAGGTGGCGCACTTTTGGCCGAGCCTATCGAAAACCTTTTCCCCGGTTTAGGCATTTCCGGCTTTGCTTTAGGGGTGGTAGTTGGCTCTTTTATCTATTTTTGCTGGCAAATCCCTGCCTTGCGTAAGGCCGAAATGCATTTTAGCTTTAATCTTAGCACCAAGCATAGCGGCTTTAGGCAATTGGTAAAATTGATGATACCGGCTATTATCGGCTTATCGGTATCCCGGATTAACTTTTTGATTAATACCGTTTTATCCTCATCTTTAGCCGAGGGTTCTTTAACCGCCCTGCGTAATGCCCAAAAGTTTATGGATTTACCAATTGGCGTTTTTGCGGTAGCTATAGCCATGGCTTTATTCCCCAATATGACCCAACAAGCAGCCGCCAATCAAATGGACGATTTTAAAGGCAGCATATCCTTAGGCATTCGCAATACGGTTTTTGTTTGTTTACCTTCGGCAGTGGGCTTAATTGTTTTAAGCGAGCCCATTATCCGCCTATTATTCGAGCATGGTAATTTTACGGCCTTCGATACCACCCGCACCGCCCAGGCCTTGATTTTTTATTGTATCGGCCTTACCTTTAATGCCATTCAAGGCATTTTGGTACGCAGTTTTTATGCCTTAAAAAATACGATTACACCCCTGGTAATGAGCGTTATAACCATCAGCATTAATGCCCTATTTTCGCTAATTTTGGTAGGCCCGATGGGCCATATTGGCTTGGCCTTGGCCTATTCGCTATCGATGATAGCCCAATGCCTAATTTACTTTATCTTATTACGCAAAAAAATCGGCCAAATCGGCTTTAAAAATATGTTTATTTCTTTTTTCAAAACCGGCTTGGCTTGTATAGCCATGGGCATTATTGCTGTAATTACGGCTTATGGTGTAAACCAGATTTTGGGTTTAAGTGGCAAAACCGAGCAATTATTGCAGGTAGGCATTAGTATGACTTTAGCGGTTATCGCCTTTTTTGGCATCGCCTATTTGCTTAAAATGGAAGAAGCAAAAAATATTACGGCTATTATCAAACGCCGCTTTAAAAGAACCGCTAATAGTTAAGATTAGCTAAATAAAGGAGAGTATCATGACCGCAAATATCAGTTATCAAAAGCAAAATATTCGTAATTTTAGCATTATTGCCCATATCGACCATGGCAAAAGCACCTTGGCCGATCGGCTGCTGGAAAAAACCGATACCATAACCATCAAATATAAGCAAATGCTGGATTCGATGGATTTAGAGCAAGAACGGGGCATTACCATTAAATTGCAGGCCGTGCGCATGTATCATGAGCATGAAGATAATATTTATCAGCTAAATTTAATCGATACCCCCGGCCATGTCGATTTTAACTACGAGGTTTCGCGCAGCTTAGCCGCTTGCGAGGGGGCCTTATTGGTGGTGGATGCCGCCCAAGGCATCGAGGCGCAAACCCTGGCCAATGTATACTTAGCCCTAGAGCATGATTTGGAGATTATCCCCATTATCAATAAAATCGATTTACCCGGCGCCGACCCGGAAGGCGTGCGCCAGCAAATTGAAGATATTATCGGCCTAGATGCCTCCGAGGCAATTTTATGCTCGGCCAAAACCGGCATCGGCATCGAAGAAATTTTAGAGGCGATTATCAAAAAAGTTCCGCCGCCGCAGGGCGATGAAAAAGCCCCGCTATCGGCCTTAATTTTCGATTCCAAATTTGATGCCTATCGTGGTGCTTTGCCCTATATCAGGGTTTTTGAGGGCTGCCTTAAAAAGGGCATGAAAATTAAAATGATGTCCGGCCAAAAAACGATGGAAGTTACCGAGGTAGGCGTATTTACCCCGGCCGCCAGGGCGGTAGATAGCCTGCAAGCAGGCGAGGTTGGTTATTTGGCAGCCAGTATTAAAAATGTAGCCGATACCAGGGTGGGCGATACGGTAACCGATTTTGATAATCCTACGGCCAGCCCTTTGCCGGGCTATCGGCCGGCGGTGCCGATGGTTTTTTGCGGCCTTTATCCGGTAGAAAATAATGATTATAATGATTTAAAAGATGCCCTGGATAAATTAAGCCTAAATGATGCCGCCTTAGTTTTTGAGCCGGAAAACTCGGTGGCCTTGGGCTTTGGCTATCGCTGCGGCTTTTTGGGCTTGCTGCATATGGAGATTATCAAAGAGCGCCTAGAGCGCGAATATGATTTGGATTTGCTGGTAACCGCACCATCGGTAAGTTATCGCGCCACCAAAACCTCGGGCGAAGTTATTCATGTAGATAATCCGGTAAACTTGCCGGAGGCCAATCATCTGGCCCTTTTAGAAGAGCCTTATGTTAAGGCTACCATTATGGTGCCCAGCGAATATATCGGGGCAATTATGGAATTAACCCAGGAAAGACGGGGCACCTTTATCAATATGGAATATATGACCCCCACCCGGGTAATGATGATTTATGATTTACCATTATCCGAGATTATTTATGACTTTTTTGATAATTTAAAAAGCCGCAGCCGTGGCTATGCCTCGCTGGATTATGAGCTGGCCGGCTATAAGCAATCTAATTTAGTTAAGCTGGATATTTTGGTTAATGAGCAGGTAGTAGATGCGCTTTCTTGCATTGTGCATAAGGATAAGGCCTATTATCGGGGACGGGCTTTAGTTACCAAATTACGCTCTTTAATCCCCCGCCAAATGTTCGAAATCCCCATTCAGGCCGCTTTAGGCTCTAAGGTTATTGCCCGCGAAAGCGTAAAGGCTTTGCGCAAAAATGTTATCGAAAAATGCTATGGTGGCGATATTTCGCGTAAGCGCAAGCTATTAGAAAAGCAAAAAGAAGGTAAAAAGCGCATGAAGCAAGTAGGTAATGTGGAAATTCCCCAAGAGGCCTTTATGGCCGTCTTAGAATTGGAGGATTAAATGCAATTTAGGCATCTTTATATTCATATCCCTTTTTGCACATCACGCTGCAATTATTGCGATTTTACCAGCTATACCATAGCCGAACATCAACAATTTGCCGCCGATTACGGCAATTATTTGCTAAAAGAATTAAGCCTATGGCAAAACAGAGCCGATTTAAGCGATTTACAAACCGTCTATATAGGCGGCGGCACCCCTTCCCTGCTTAATGGTGGGCTGATAGCCGAGCTATTGCAGCAATTAAAGCCCCAGCCCCAAGCGGAAATCACCCTTGAAGCCAACCCCGATAGCTTAGATGCCGCCAAGCTAAGCGCCTGGCAAAAAGCCGGGGTAAATCGCTTATCATTAGGGGCGCAAAGCTTTGATGATACCCAGCTAAAAGCTATGGGCAGAGCCCATAATGCCGCCCAAATTAAAGAGGCGGTTGCCTTAGCCAAAGCCCAAGGCTATCAAAATATCAGCATCGACTTAATCTATGGCCTACCCAATCAAAGCCTAGCCGCCTGGCAGGATGATTTAGAACAAGCCATAGCCCTAAATAGCGAGCATATTTCGCTATATGGCCTAAATATTCATGAGGATACCCCCTGGGCCAAAGCCGATATCAAGCTAAATGACGACCTGGCAGCCGATATGCTGGAGCTGGCCATCAGCCATTTAGCCAAAGCCAATTTTAAGCAGTACGAGATTAGCAATTTTGCTAAAGCTAATCATTATAGCCAACATAATTATGCCTATTGGCAGCGCAAAAATTATTTAGGCCTAGGGGTGGCAGCAGCCTCTTGCTATAAGGACAAACGCTGGTGTAATGAGCGCGATTTGGCCAAATACCGGGCCAAACTGGCAAGCAATGAGCTAGCAATTATCGAGCAAGAAGATTTAAGCATCGAAATTATCTTAGCCGAAGCCATGTTCTTAAACCTAAGGCTAACCGCAGGCCTAAATCTGGCAGAATTTGCCGAGCAATACGGCATCAACCCCTTAAAGTATTATAAGAAAGCCATAAATAAAGCTATCAAAAACGGCCTAATGGAAGCAGATGAAAACAGCCTAAAGCTAACCGGCAAAGGCCTATTATTAAGCAATGAAGTATTTGCCGATTTTTTATAGAAAGTTTTAGTCAATTTTTTTCAAAAAATTGCAGGGTCTTAGGGGCAGCGCCCCTAAGGTCTTTTTTTGCCAATAAACAGGAAAGAGCAGCTAAAAGTAGAATAATATATATATTCTTATTAAGGGGGATTACAGTGACAGATATTAATTTAGCTCAAAAGCCCTTAAACAAACCGCAGGTAGCGATAAGGACAAACAATATAACCAAGCGCTTTGATAAAGTAGTAGCCAATGATAAAGTATGTTTAGATGTACGCCGGGGCGAAATTTTGGCGCTTTTGGGAGAAAATGGCAGCGGCAAAACAACCTTAATGAATATGCTTTCGGGCATCTACTTCCCTGATGAGGGCGATATTTTTGTTAATGAGCAAAAAGTAGTTATTCGCTCGCCAAAGGATTCTTTTGATTTGGGCATTGGCATGGTGCATCAGCATTTTAAGCTAATCGATGTATTAACCGCGGCCGAAAATATTATTTTGGGCTTGCCGGGCAGCATTTTTATCAATAGAAATAAAGTAGTTAAAGATATGCAAGAAATTGCCGATCGCTATGGCTTTGATATCGATCCATTACAAAAGGTTTATGATATGTCGGTTAGCCAAAAGCAAACGGTGGAAATTGTTAAACTGCTGTACCGTGGGGTAGATATCCTAATTTTGGATGAGCCAACAGCAGTACTTACCCCGCAGGAAGCCGATAATCTTTTTGCGGTTTTGCAAAAGATGAAAGCCGATGGCAAAGCCATTGTAATTATCACCCATAAACTTTATGAGGTGCTAAATGTATCGGATCGGGTACATATTTTACGTAAAGGGGTATCGATAGCCACCGTAGATACCGCCACCACCAATCAAAAAGAATTAACCGATATGATGGTTGGCAAAAGCGTAAGCCTAGCCATAAACCGCCTGCCCTTGGGTGATATTAAGCCTAAATTGCAGCTGGATAATATTAGCTGCCTAAGCGATGATGGCCGCAAGGTGCTAAAAGATATTAGCTTTACCGTAAATAGCGGCGAAATTTTAGGCCTAGCCGGTATTGCCGGCAGTGGTCAAAAAGAGTTATGCGAGGCCTTAAGCGGCCTTTACCCTATTGCCGATGGCAAATTGCTTTATTATCAGCAGGATAGCTTGCGCGATATCACCAATGAAAGCCCCACCCAAATTCGCAAAAGGGGCATTGTTACCGCCTTTGTGCCGGAAGATCGCTTAGGTATGGGCTTGGTAGCGGCCATGGATATGACCGATAATGTAATGCTGCGCCATTATTATAAAAATAAAGGGCCTTTTGTAGATCGCAAAAAATCAAAAATGAAGGCCGAAGGCCTAATCGATCAATTGGCCATTGTTACCCCGGGCACCCAAACCCCGGTGCGTTTACTTTCCGGCGGCAATGTGCAAAAAGTACTGCTAGGCCGCGAGATTGCTTTATCACCTAAGGTATTAATCGTGGCTTATCCGGTTAGGGGTTTGGATATTAATTCTTCCTATACAATATATGATATGCTTAATGAACAAAAGCAAAAAGGGGTAGCAATTTTGTTTATTGGCGAAGATTTGGATGTTTTATTAGAATTATCGGATCGGATTGCCGTATTATGCGGCGGCCAATTAAGCGGCATTGTTGATGCCCGCAATACCACTAAAGAAGAGGTAGGCCTGCTAATGACCCAAGTTGGCGAGCAAAAAAACACTAAGCAAGCAGGGGGTGAGGCCTAATGGCACAGCAAACAGCAGCCGCCATTAAAACCAAAAAAGAACCCTGGGTAAGAATGGTAAAAAGGCCGACTATACCCAGGCATCAAGCTATTTTGATTAGGGTTTTAGCCTTTTTGGCGGCCTTAGTATGCGGCTCTTTATTGATAGCAATTTTAGGCCATAATCCAATAACAGTATATATCGATATGATTGATGGCGCTTTTGGCACGCCCACCGCTTTAAAGGAAACGGTAAAGATAGCGGTACCGCTATTAGGTGGTGCTTTGGCTGTGGCCTTATCATTTAAAATGCGCTTTTGGAATATCGGTACCGAAGGCCAAATTTTAATTGGCTCGATAGCGGCCAGTTATTTAGCGCTTTTTCATTTTCAAACGCTGCCCACAGGTGTTTTATTAATTGGTATGGCCTTAATGGGCATGATTGCCGGCAGTATTTGGGCAATGATACCGGCCTTTTTTAAAGCCAAATGGGGCACTAATGAAACTTTATTTACCTTAATGCTAAACTATGTGGCCTTGGGCATTGTAAAATATTTGCAAAATGGCCCTTGGCGCAAAGAGGGCACCGGCTTTCCGATTATAGCCATGTTTGAGGATAATGCCCGCCTGCCCCAGGTATTTGGGGTACATATCGGCTGGATTTTAATTTTGATATTAACCGTAATTATCTTTTTTTATCTAAGCAATACCAAGCAAGGCTATCAGATTAGCGTAGTGGGCGAGAGCATGGCTACCGCTAAGTACTCGGGGATGAATGTAAAATGGGTTATTATCCGTACCATGTTAATTTCCGGGGCAATTGCCGGTTTTGTGGGTTATTTGCAGGTAGCAGGTGCTGATTATACCTTAAACGAAGGCACAGCAGGCGGGGTAGGTTTTACGGCAATTACCGTGGCTTGGCTGGCTAATCTTAATCCATTTATTATGATATTCTTTTCGGGATTGATTGCGGTTTTGCAAAAGGGTGCTAATCGTATTCAAACTACCTTTAAAATTCCCTCGTCGGCGGCGGAGGTTTTGATTGGGATTATCCTATTTTTTATGTTGGGTTGCGAATTTTTTATCAATTATCGCCTAGTATTTAGAAGTCGCAAGGAGCAGGAGGTGGCCAATGGATAATTTTATCAACCTATTTAACGCAGCGGTATTGGCCGGCACGCCCCTACTTTTTGGCACTTTGGGCGAGATTTTAAGCGAAAAGGCCGGCAACTTAAACCTAGGGGTAGAAGGCATGATGTTTATGGGTGCTATCGGCGGCCTAGCCGGAGCCTTTTTGATGGAATTGGCCTTCCCCGAGCTTTATGGCTGGCTGGCGGTAGTGATAGCCTTAATTTGCTCCTTTATTTTTGGGGCGATAGGCGGCGGCATCTTTAGCTTTTTAACAGTAAGTTTAAGGGCTAATCAAAATGTTACCGGCCTAACCTTAACCATATTTGGGGTAGGATTTGCCAACTTTATGGGCGAGGCTTTGGGCATTAGCGTAGGCGGCGGCTTTGTGGCAGTAGGCGCTACCACTAAGGCGGCCTTTGGCAATATAGCGATACCTTTTTTAAGTGATATCCCCTATCTAGGAAGGATGTTTTTTAGCTATAATATTCTGGTATACTTAGGCATTGTGGTAGCGATAATTATGGCTATCTTTTTAAACCGCACTCGTTTTGGCCTAAATTTGCGAGCAGTGGGCGAAGATCCGGCGGCGGCTGATGCGGCTAGCATTAATGTAAACCGTTACAAATACTTAGCAACAACGGTAGGCGGCGGTATTTGCGGAATTGGCGGCATGTATATCTCGATGGTAACTTGTTCGGGGGTATGGGTGCATGATAGTGTAAATGGTTTGGGTTGGATATCGGTGGCTTTGGTTATATTTGCTACTTGGAGCCCAAAGCGAGCCTTAATCGGTTCATTGATATTTGGCGGATTATCGATTATGCGTTTGTATATACCCTTAGGCATACCGATGCAAATTTATGATATTTTCCCATATTTGGCTACTATTTTGGTATTGATTGTGACGAGTATTCGTCAATCTAAGGATCATGCTATGCCCAAGCATTGTGGGTATAATTATTTTCGTGAGGAAAGATAGCAGGGGTTATGTATAATTTTGTTTGATTTGGTAATAATAGGCAAAAGGGGAAAGTTTTGGTCAATTTTTTACAAAAAATTGCGGGGGTTTGGGGGGCAGCGCCCCCAAGGTCTTAATCTTTAATAATTTGGCGTTAGCCAAAAGGGTAAGCGATTTTTGGCGTTAGCCAAAATAGCTGATGCGTCTTTTGGCGTTAGCCAAAACAGCCCGTTAGAGTTTTTTTGTTTGGGTTTTGTTTGGGTTTACTTGGTTTTTACTTGGTTTTTACTTGGCTTGGCGGATTTTTGCTGGGATTTTGTTGCTTTTTGTTGGCTGGGTTATAGATTGCCTCAATTTTTCGGCGGATATTGATATTGGTTGTGCTTCGTGGGTTGTAGGTTTGGCTTGCCCTCGACTACGTTTGTTAGTTTATTTTCTTTGGTCGCAGAGGGGGTTGTTACTTTTTGGTCGCAAA
>CAYJPF010000081.1:0-11979 GCA_964372025.1 uncultured Peptococcaceae bacterium
GAGGAGCGTAAGCGACGAGTTATGCGGCCTTAGCGGAAACGAGTCCACATTACAGGCGTGCCCCGCGCTTCGCAATTAGCGGTCGTTTTTGGTTACTTTTTGCGACCAAAAAGTAACAACCCCCTCTGCGACTAAAGAAAATAAACTAGCAAATGTAGGCGAGGGCAAGAAAACCCTGCAATATACGAAGTACAACCCAAACAAGCTATCCGCCGAAAAATGTAAGCAACCTATAACCCAGCTAACAACAGTCAACAGTCAACAGTCAGCAGTCAACAGTCAACAGCCAACAGTCAACAGTCAACAGCCAACAGCCAACAGTCAACAGTCAACAGCCAACAGTCAACAGGCAATAAAAAAATAAGCAAATTAAAAAACCATCTAACAAAACTCCAAAACCAATAATATCAATAATATCAAAGCAAATCAATACAAACATATCCCAACCAAACCCCAGCATCTAAACATCAACCAAATAAAAAAACAGCAGATAATATTATAGTTGAGAAAAGGGCTGCCGCAATAAAAATAATATTTGCGACAGCCCTTTTTGCTTTTTTAAGTATGGGGTTTGCTTTTCCTAAGCATAGGGCGTGCTATTGTAGAGCACCTAATTTTTACTTGCGCATAAAAGTAGGTAATTCTACATTATCTAAGCTAACCGGCTTAATTACATGGCCGGTATTAGTCGGAATTTTAGGGCTAAAGAAATCATTGCTGCTAAAGGTGGTATCCTTAACCGCACCACGCTCATCAAAACCGGTGGCAATAACCGTAACCTTAATTTCGTCCTCCATGCTTTCGTCCACACCGGCACCAAAAATAATCTCGGCATCGGCACTGGCCACTTCATGCACATATTTGGCTACATCATTAACCTCAAGCAAACTCATCTCGGAGCCGCCGGTAATATTTAACAAAATACCCTTAGCCCCACGAATGCTGGTTTCGAGCATATTGCTGGAAATTGCATTTTCGGCAGCCTCTACCGCTTTGTTTTCGCCGCTGGCCGTACCAATGCCCATCCAAGCACTGCCGGCATCGCTCATAATCGATTTAACATCAGCAAAATCCAAATTAATAATAGCCGGCTTGCTAATTAAATCGGAGATGCCCTGCACACCTTGGCGCAATACATCATCGGCAATCATAAATGCATTTTTGATATTGGTCTTTTTATCAACAATTTGCAAAAGCTTATCATTAGGAATGGTAATTAAAGTATCCACACTCTGTTTTAATTCCGAAATGCCAACCTCGGCCTGTTGGGCACGACGGCGACCCTCAAAACCAAAGGGCTTTGTTACAACACCCACCGTTAAAGCGCCCATTTCCTTAGCTAGGGCAGCCACAATTGGCGCAGCACCGGTACCGGTACCACCACCCATGCCGGCAGTTACAAAAACCATATCCACCCCTTCTAAAATGGCGGCAATTTCGGCCTTGCTTTCCTCGGCTGCTTTTTTGCCAACATCGGGGTTGCCACCTGCGCCTAATCCTTTAGTAAATTTAGGGCCGATTTGCATAACAGTAGGCGCTGCCGAATGGTTTAAGGCCTGCTTATCGGTATTAAGCGCCACAAATTCCACGCCAACCAAATTATTATCAATCATGCGATCAACGGCATTACCGCCGCCACCGCCAATACCGATTACTTTAATTTTTGCAAAACCGCCTAGCTGGTCATCATCGAACATCAGCATGGTTATGCCTCCTTCATTAATTACATATAATATTATTCAATTCCACAAAAAAAACTTTATCCCTGCTTATCTGTAATCAAAAGCATAAAAACTTTTTGCCAAAATTTGCTATATATTGTATGTTAAAAACCGCTGCTGTATCTCAATAGTTGCCTGCTTTCAATATTGTGCGACTATTCAGTTATTTGAAACAAACACTTGACTTAGCCTGCATTATCGATTTATAATAATAAAAATTAACTGCAAAACTTTGGTTTTTAGCAAGCTAATTTGATGCTTTTGCTGAATTGGTTTGTTGTAAATAAAATATTTATAATAATGAAAGAAGGTATCCTCATGTCTTACAAATCCGATATCGAAATCGCCCAAGAATCTACCATGCAAAAGATTACCGACATTGCCGCTTCTATCAATATTGCCCCCGAATATATCGAGCAATACGGTAATTATAAGGCCAAAATCAATCATAAATTGATTGCCGATATGGCCGATGCCCCGGATGGTAAGCTGATTTTGGTAACTGCCATCACCCCCACCCCGGCCGGCGAAGGTAAAACCACCACCACCGTAGGTTTGGCCGACGGTTTGCGTCAAATTGGCAAAAAGTCGATCGTAGCCCTGCGCGAGCCCTCTTTAGGCCCGGTTTTTGGGGTTAAAGGCGGCGCTGCCGGCGGCGGTTATGCCCAGGTTGTGCCGATGGAAGATATTAATTTGCATTTTACCGGCGATTTTCATGCTATCGGTGCTGCTAATAATCTATTGGCCGCTATGCTCGATAATCATATTTTCCAAGGCAATGCTTTGGGTATTGATAATCGTCGCATCACCTGGAAAAGAGCCGTTGATATGAATGATCGTCAATTGCGCTTTATCACCAATGGTTTGGGCGGCCGAGTAAATGGCGTGCCGCGTGAGGATGGTTTTGATATTACCGTAGCCTCGGAAGTTATGGCTATTTTATGCTTATCCAAGGATATCGAAGATTTAAAAGCCCGCTTGGCCAAGATTATTGTGGCCTATACCCGCGACGAACAACCGATTACCGCCGGCCAGCTTAATGCCCAAGGCGCGATGACAGCCCTGCTAAAGGATGCTATCAACCCCAATTTGGTGCAAACTTTAGAAGGCACCCCGGCCTTTATTCATGGCGGCCCCTTTGCTAATATTGCTCATGGCTGCAATTCGATTATGGCCACCCGCCTAGCCCTAAAAATGGGCGATTATGCCATTACCGAAGGCGGCTTTGGTGCCGATCTTGGCGCCGAAAAATTCCTCGATATTAAATGCCGCATGGCCGGCATTAGGCCTTCGGCGGTGGTAGTTGTGGCTACCGTGCGCGCCCTTAAGCATCATGGCGGCGTAGCCAAAGCCGATTTGGGCAATGAAAACTTAGCCGCTTTAGAAAAAGGCCTGCCCAATTTATTGCAACATGTAGAAAATATTACCACCGTATTTGGCTTGCCGGCTGTGGTTGCCATTAACCGTTTCCCCACCGATAGCGAAGCCGAATTGCAGCTTATTGCCGATAAATGCAAAGAATTAGGTGTAAATGTAGCTTTATCCGAAGTTTGGGGTAAAGGCGGCAAAGGCGGCATGGCTTTAGCCGAAGAAGTAGTACGCCTTTGCGAAGAGCCCAGCAATTTCCGTTTTTGCTATGAAGCGGATACCACCATTGCCCAAAAATTAGAAGCCATTGCTAAAAAGCTATATCGCGCCGACGAAGTGGAAATTTTGCCGGCTGCCCAAAAGCAAGCCGCTCAATTAGAAGCCCTAGGCTTTGGCAATTTGCCGATTTGTATGGCCAAAACTCAATATAGTTTTTCGGATAATGCCACCCTTTTGGGTGCGCCGCGTGGCTTTAAGGTTAGCGTGCGCAATCTAAAAGTAAGCGCCGGCGCCGGCTTTATTGTAGCCTTAACCGGGGATATTATGACAATGCCCGGCCTACCCAAAGTACCCAGCGCCGAAAAAATAGATGTTGATAATGATGGTAAAATCAGCGGCTTATTCTAAGCCTTTGGGGATAATTCCCAGCTTTAGCTAATGATTGCTAGCCACGCACTTTTATGTTTAAGTGCGTGGCTAGTGCCTTGTATTGTCCAAAACTTAAGTTGAAGGCAGCATCGGGCATGATATTATTTATCAAATTGGATTTATATTTTAAATTATATTTATCATTTGCCATACAGGCATATCTAAAGACATTCTTATTGTAAAATGGAGGCCATAATGACCAGCTTAATCTTTTCTGCACCGGAAATTATCGATAATTATATAGAGCTTGCTGCTCAAAAATCAAAAAAACCTGCTTTACGTTTACTTATTTTAGCAATTTTATCCGGTTTTATTATCGGCATGGGTGCCGTAGTAGCAGCTACCGCTACTCATTCTATTGACAATGTAGGCGTAGCGCGCACTATTACCGGCTTGCTCTTTTCTTTTGGTTTAGGTATTGTAATGCTTTTGGGCATAGAATTATTCACCGGCAATACGATGATTATTTTGCCCGTATTCGAAAAAAAGGCTACTTTAGCCAATATGTTCCGCAACTGGTTTTTTGTTTATGTAGGCAATTTTATCGGCTCATTGCTTTTGGCTTATTGGATAGTAGAATCCGGCCAATTAGGCTATAGCGATGGCGGCCTGGCTGTTTATTCGGTTAAGGTGGCGGTTGGCAAAGTTACTTTAGGCTTTAATCGTGCCCTATTACTGGGCATTTTATGTAATATCTTGGTTTGTGCCGCTATTTTATGCAGCCTTTCGGCCAAAAGCACTCCGGGCAGAATTATGGGCGCTTATTTACCGATTTGCTTTTTCGTTATCGCCGGTTTTGAGCATAGCGTGGCTAATATGTATTATATACCGGTGGCAATTTTTGCCAATGCCAGCCCGGAATATGCAACTCAAATTGCAGCTTATGGTCTAGATACCGCGGCTTTAACTTGGGGTAATTTTTTAATCAATAATTTATTGCCGGTAACTATTGGTAATATTATCGGCGGCATGGCTATTGGCATTATGCTTTGGGCCGGTCATAAATACAAAAAGTAAAAAGTTTTGCCGCTTCTATAAAATCAAAAAAATATTAAGGAGGATAAAACATGCAAAACAAAACCTTAGCAGAATTTACCAAACATATTATTGCGGCCGAGCAACCCCTGGTAGGTGGTGGCAGCACCGCAGCTTTAGCCGGTTCTATTGCCGCTTCGCTTTATGGTTTAATTGCTTCGATTTCCGAAGAAGGCCTAGATGCCAAGCAATTGGCCGAATTAAAGCAAATGGGCGAGCATTGCAGCAATTTGCGCGAGGAATTACTGGCTGCTGTAAGCGATGATTGCAATTCCTTTGAAGATGTAATGGCCGCCTTTAAAATGCCCAAGGCTACCGATGAGGAAAAAGCCCTGCGTAGTGCCAAAATTCAGCAAGGCTATAAAAAGGCAATTGCCGTACCGATGGCCACTGCGCAAAAATCTGCTTCTTTATTTAAGCCTATTTATTTTTTGATGCAATATGGCAATAAAAATGCCGAAACCGATATTTTGGTGGCGGCTATGTGCGTGCGTACTGCGGTTTTGGGTGCCGTATACAATGTTAAGATTAATTTAAAATCGGTTAAGGATGCCGAATACAGCGAGCAAACCATGCAGCAGGCTTTGGCCTTAGAAAAGCAAGCCTTGGTTTGCGAAAAGCAAATTTTGGATTTATCTACCTTGGTGGAGCATAATGCATAAAGCTAACCCTAATCAAGCAGGCCTATTTGGCCTGCTTGTGCTGCTTATATTGGCTATTTGCCTACTAGCCGCCTGCGGCAATAGCGAAGAAGCCACCCAAGCCACCCAAGAGGCCGAAGCCACCCAAGCCACCGCAGAGGCCGCAGCCACCCAAGCTACCGCAGAGGCCGAAGTCACCCAAGCCACCCATAATGCCCAAGAGGCCGCAGCCCCCCAGCCCATCCCAATCAGCTACACTTTTAAAATTGCTCAACCCCAGGCGCAGGATAGCCTAATGGCCTATTATACTCAAGCCCTGGCCGAGCAGCTTAAGCTATTAAGCGGTGGTCGTTTTGCGGCCGAGTTTTACAGTGCCGAGCAATTGGGCAGCGAGCAAATAGGGCTTGTGCAGCAGGGCATAGTGGATATCGCCCTGGCCGATCATCATCAATTGGCCGCCCTAGTGCCCGAGGCTAATCTTTTTAATCTTCATTATCTAATGCCCGGCAATGGCGATGATTTTGCCGAGCTATTGGCAATAAACCCTGCTATCGAGCTGCTAAGTACTTGTTTTGGGGAATATGGCCTAAATATTTTGGCCTGGCAATCGGGCGGGGCGGATATTTGGTCAGCCAATCAACCGTTAACCAATCCGGAAATTTGCCGTGGATTGCGCATGGGTGTGGCTGCTAACCCCTTAATTATGGCGGCTTTCGAGGCTTATGGTTTTACGGCTACATCTTTGGCAAATGACCAGCTTTACCCGGCCTTACAGCAGGGCAGTTTGGATGCCCTAAATAGCACGGCTGCTAATTTTAGCGCCTTAGCTTTAAGCGAGGTGCAAAGCACAGTTATGCAGGCTAATGCAAATTATACGGTTTATGGTTTAGTGATGAACCGGAATATTTACCAAGATTTTGCGGCTGAAGATATTATGATAATCGAGCAGGCTATTGAATTGGCCAATTTGGATTATCAAGATTATTTGGCAGCTAGCGAGGCTGATTTTGCCGCTAGCGGCTTAGATATCAAGCAATTAAGCGAGGCCGAGCAGGCGCAATTTAAGCAGCTGGCTATACCGATTTATCAGGAGTATGCTAATACTTGCGGAGCAAAGGCGGCGGAGATTATCGCCTTACTGGGTTATTAATATAAAGGGATGATTTTTATCAAAGCAAAAGAGCGATTTAGATTTAAAAAGCCAAGTGCTAAGGTGCTAAAAAGGCTAATTATCGGTATTATAGCGTTGATGATAATTGGCCAATACGCCCTGGGCTTGGTTTTTATTAATTTTTGGCTAGAGCGCAAGGATTTATCGCTAACCGAGATTTACGCCCAAAAGAATAGTCATTTAAGCGAGGAGCAGCTGGCGGCGCATAATTATACTTATTATGTAGAGCCGGAGGCGGCTAATAGGGCGCAGGCTTTAATCCAAAATAATCAATTGCTGGATAGCGGCAAAACGGCGGAGGTTTTTATCAATAGTTTTGATCAAACGCAGTTATTTGGCCGCCTATTATTGCAGGAGCAAGCAAGCCATAAATGGGCTTTGGTGGTGCATGGTTATGCCTCTAATCATTACGAGGTTTTGGATATTGCCCGTTATTTTTTTAAGCAAGGTTATAATGTAATAACGCCGGATTTACGCGGCCATTCGCAGTCGGGCGGTGATTATATTACTTTTGGTTATGCCGATAGTTTAGATATTTTGGCCTGGACGGATTATATTATCAAGCAGGATGAGGCGGCGCAGATTATATGGCATGGTTCGTCGATGGGTGCATCATCGGTGCTGATGGCGGCGGCCAAAGATGGCTTGCCGGCCCAGGTAAAGGCGGCGATTAGCGATAGTGCCTATACTGATTTTGGCCAAGTATTTGCCGATCAATTATGGGATATAGCCAAAATACCGCGCTTTCCGATTTTAAGCACGGCTTTTTGGCTGGGCGAATTACATACGGGTGTGGATATAAGCCAAGGTTCGCCGCTTGCGGCCTTGCAGGCAGGCACGCAGCATAGTTTGCCGATATTATTTAGCCATGGCGGTGGTGATAAATTGATACCGCCATATATGCTTGATATATTATATGATGCCTATCAGGGGCAAAAGCAGCTATTGCTGATGGAGGATGCCGAGCATATATCCGGCCGTTATCTTAATCCGGAATTATATTATCAAACGCTATTTACTTTTTTGGCTAATTATGTAGAATAATATAATTATATAGAAGCAAAAAAAAAAATTAAAAAAAACTAAACTTTTTTAAAAAAAAGCGCAAGATAAGTTCTGCCAATTGTGTATATATAGCAAGAGAGCTTAACAGGCCATAAATATGGCAGGTTATTGGCCGGTTCTCGAATTGCCTTTAAGGCCGGCGCTATTAGTTTAGGGGTCCTTGCTAATGGTATTGGTGGCAAAGGTAAAAAGGCAAGTCCTTGCCTTAGGTTTTGGCCAAGCAGTTCTACAAAATTTGGTGTTAATCTATGGGCTAGCATAGCAAACACCGCAAAACAAATAAGGAGGATGAAAGAATGAAAAAGTTTCTTGTTGTAATGTTAGCTTTAGCTATGGTTTTTGGCCTTGCCACAACCGCTTTAGCTGATGAGCCGATTGCTACCTTTAGCGATTTAGGCGATCAACCCTTTGAGGCCGTTTCCGCTATTCAGAAATTGGCTGTCTTGGGTGTATTAACCGGTGATGATGGTTTAGGTGGTGCATACCGTCCTAACGATACCTTAACTCGTGCCGAGTTCACCAAAATTGTTTGTTTCTTAGCTGCTATTGCTGATGAGGATGCCGAAAGCGATGCCAGCCAAGGTAAATTCAGCGATGTAACCCCTTCCAACTGGTTCAATGGTTATGTTAATGCTGCTACTGCTGCCGGTTATTTCCAAGGCACCAGTGCTACCACTTTTTCGCCTCAAGCTGATATCACCATTGGCGAAATCGTAACCGTTGCTTTACGTGTTGCCGGTTATGATGATAACCTCCCTGGTGATTGGCCTTACAACTACTACAACAAAGCTAAAAATATCGGTGTTTTAGATGATATCACCGGTAATGCCGGCGATGTTGCTACCCGTGCCCAAGCTGCTATCATTGCCGAAGCAGTTTTAGACATTGCTATGGTAGTTTATGTTGGCGATAATGACTATGCTTATGGTACTTTAGTAGGCCAAGGCGCAGCCGATGCCGATGGTTATGCCGAGCAAGCTTATGATTCCAATGTTAATAACAAAGGTGATCAACAAACCATTTTGGACAGAGCATTTGATGGTATTACTCGTGAAGTAAGATTCGCAGGTACCCCGGATGATATCGATGCCGACCAAGCCGCCGGTACATATGTAACCGCTATGGATGAAATCGCTGCTTGGACTATCGTAGACTTTGAAGATATGGATATCGACTTAATCTATGAAGATTATGATGGTATTGATGGTCTTATGACTACCGGTGCTAACCCTCAACCTGTTGCTGTTCCTGCTGAATTAGCAGACTTCTACTATATTGCCAGTGAAGAAGGCTATAGCTTTGCTGACTTGGCTTATTTGGAAGCTGAAGTATTAAACTTAGATGGCGAAATTGCCTTTATCGAAGTTACTTCTACTTATGAATTAGCTGATGAGATCTTTGAAGATGGTTCTAACCGTGTTGATGTAGATGGTGCTTCTCGTCGTCAAGCTGACACCGTAAAAGAGTTTGGCTTTGGTTATTACGGTGCTACTATGAATGGAAATGACGTAGATTACACTGCTGATTTTGCTGCTTTTGATGATGATGCTGATGATGCTGATGGTGAAGATACCTTCGCTGGTAAAGTTTATTACAATAGCGATGGCGAAGTATATGCTGTAAAATCTTATGAGCAATATGAAGATGCAGCTTTCGGTTTATTCGAAGCCTTTGATGGCGACGATGCTGAATTTGTAGAATCCACCTCTGTTGAGTTTGACAAGAGTGATGACCATGTTCTTTATATCGATGGCGTTATGGCTGATGCCGAAGATTTAGAAATGGGTATGGCTCTTTATGAAGCAGGTACAGCTGGTGCTGATGTATACTTAGCTATGAGCCCGATGGTTGGTGAGTTAACCAATCAAAAAGCTGCTGCTAGCGGTACCTTAACCATTGATGGTATTGAATACCCTGCTTTTGGTAATGAAGTTTTATTCAGCACAGATGGCGGCGAAAATTATGATCCTCAAGATCTTAATGAGCGTCTTTCCAGTGAATCTTTTGGTGATGCTACCTATTTACCCGGTTATTACTTCTATGATTTAATTGCAGTTATTGCCGGTGCAGGTACTCCTGACCTTTATGGTGTTGTTGAAGATTTAGCCTATGATCGTGATATTGCTAATGCAATTAGCTTTGACGATATTACCATTATCAATGCCGAAGGTGAAGAAGTTACCTATGCTTTAGATAGTGATTTAGCTGATGCTCTTGCTGTGGTGCACAATAACGGCGCAGCTATTACTGAAGATCAAGCTGTTGCTTTAGGCGTAGCTGTATATGATGCTGCTGGTCAATATCAAGCTGTTGCTTCTCTAACTGCTGCTAAGGAAGTTTACGATCGTACCGGTGCTAACCTACCTGCTGGCGTACCTGCTACCGCTGACGTTATTGCTGATGTTCAAGCAAACGGCCCGATTCAAGCTGGTGACGTTGTTAAGTTAAGCACTAATAGCGATGATGAAGTGGATGGCATTGAGTTCTTCCGTATGATGATGGACGAGGGTGCTGGTGTTATTGCTCCTGCTGCTTCTGAATATGCAGTTACTGTAAATTCCAGCAATGAGCGTATTAGCTATAGCGGTCTTGCTGCTGGTTCGGAATACTTTGCTAGCAATGCTATTATCTTCAATGTAACTTTAAATGATGCTGGTACTGAATACGACAGCACATCTGTTATTTCGGTAGAATCCTTATTATCCAGTGATTTTGATGCTTCACAATTAGTAGTTGTTGATCGTGTTGGCGGTGATGTTACTGCTACCACCGAAGATGTTCTTTGCTTCTACTATGTTGGTGATGCCGTTGCTAATAGCTTAGGTATTATCACTGATGAAGATTTCACAGGCTCTGGCGATAGAGTTGCTATTAATGGTAGTGACTTAATGGCTGCTGCTGATGATTATTCTGCTAATATGCATGACCTTGTTGTTTATGGCATGAATGCTGATGGCGAAGTTGATGTTGATACTACTGCTGCTGCTAATATTGCTATTGCTAATGGTAATGCAGTTGCTAATGATGCTATCATTAAACAATATGTTGATGATGAGTATGAGTACATTAACGTTACTTTAAATGCTGTTGGTGGTAAGGTTTGGGATAACGACCGCATGAATGTTTCTAATGTTGAAGCTATTCTAGGTAGTTCTCTTGCCACTAAAACCATTATCGATGTAGATGATGCTGCCTATATTTATAATGCAATTCCGGGTGAGCAAGACGAGCTTAAGCTTAGCGATTTAGACAAACATGCTGGTGCTAAAGCCGCTGTTGTTGTTGATAGCGAATTGAACGCTATGTATGTTATTGTTTATCAAGCTGCTGGTACTTCCAGCAACAAAGCTATCACTAGCTTCCCTGCAGCTTTTGGTACTGTAAATGGAACTGATATTGAGGTTGCTATCGTTGCTCAAACCGTAGGCCAGTTAAGAGTTGCCTTAGAGACTGCCACTGTTGGTGATGCTGCTGATGAAGCTAGCTTTGTTATTAATACTGCTGCTGATGCTCTCATTGCCGATGATGCTGCCGGTAATGCTACTGCTTTAGCTGCTGGTATGAAAGTTGTAGTAACTGCCAAAGATGGTTCTACACAAACTTATGCTATTAAGGATACTAATGTAGCAGTAGTCTTTGGTGCTGATATTGCAACTACAACTAATGGGTTAATTGCAACTTTAACTTCGCTTGACGGTGAAGCAATAGCTGTAAATAGTACAATTAAACTTGCACCTGGTACCTATAACTTAGTTGTAACTTTAAGTGGTACTATTAATGCAGGCGCATCGGTTTCCGTTGATGGTGATGCTAACGCTTTGACCGAAGCAGATGGCGATATGACTCAAGGTGCTGTTCCTGCAGCTCCTGGTAATACATTAACCTTTAGCGTTACTGTTCCTGCAGCTGGTTTCGCTGCATATAGCGAACCTACTGTAGTTAACCCTTAATCCCTAAAAATTAAGGATTAGTTAAAACAACCCAAAAAGACGGCCACCAAAAGTGGCCGTCTTTTTTTATATTTATTTAGCGCCTTGGGGCAGGCAAGCGTTGCAATCAACCAAAAGCCTAACGGCAAAGCGGAAGGGCATGGAAGCCCTCCCCTACAAAGTGGGCACATAGCAAGCCTTAAATACCCTAAAAGAATAACAATCGAAGAAAAGTCAATATATCAAAAGCAACTAGCGAGTAAAACAACTTATTAAACTAGCAAATGTAGTTGGAGCGGTATTTTGTATTTTCCAGGTGGGCGGTTTTTGCCCGTCTGGGAAATACAAAATAAAGGCCGCAATGTTTGAGGAGCGTAAGCGACGAGTTATGCGGCCTTAGC
>CAYJPF010000082.1:0-11599 GCA_964372025.1 uncultured Peptococcaceae bacterium
AACTTAATCTTTTGAACTTAATCTTTTGAACTTAATCTTTTGAACTTAATCTTTCTTTCAATTAGAAAAAAGAAGGTAATGTAGGCTAGATAGCAGTATGAGAGGTCTGCAAAAACTGATAATCGAATTGATAAAATTGAAAGAAAGCTGCTATTTTTATTTGCTGCGCAAATAAAAATGAAGTGCTCTACGCTAATCAAACTATCAAGCAAAGCGAATGCTTAAGAAAGCAAGGCTAATGCTTAGCCAATGATAAGAAAACAAAAAAGAGGGGCTGTCGCAAATGTTTTTAGCATTTGCGACAGCCCCTTAAAAGTCTTTTAATCAAATAAACGGCTTACCGATAAATCTTCATGGATGCGAATTATTGCTTCGCCCAGCAAGGCTGCTACGCTTAGGATTTTTACCTTCGAGCAATAGCCCTGCTTATCTACATTAATGGGGATGGTATTGGTGGTTAATACCTCTTTGATTACCGAGTTTTCCAGGCGCTCCATGGCCGGCTTTGATAGCACCGGATGCGTACAACAAGCATAAATATCCTTAGCCCCAAAACGTAATAGCTCGGCTGCACCTTTAGTAATCGTGCCGGCAGTATCAATCATATCATCACACATGATAACGTTTTTACCATCGATATCGCCGATAACATGCATAATCTCGGCCATATTGGCCTCGGGGCGGCGCTTATCGATGATGGCAATATCTACGCCCAAGCGATTAGCCAAATCACGGGCTCTGGCTACCCCGCCTAAATCGGGCGATACTACTACCAAATCTTCAATTTCCATATTCTTATAATGCTCGGCAAGTAATGGCATGCCCGGCAAATGATCTACCGGGATATCAAAAAAGCCCTGAATAGCACTGGCATGTAAATCCATGGCTACTACCCTGTCTACCCCGGCCGCCATTAGCAAATTAGCCACCAGTTTAGCCGAAATAGGATCGCGCGCTTTAGATTTACGCTCTTGCCGCGCATACCCATAATAGGGGATAACGGCAGTGATCCGATTTGCCGATGCCCTGCGTAAGGCATCTACCATGATTAATAATTCCATTAAATGATCATTGGTGGGCGCCGATGTGGGCTGTACCACAAAAGCATCTACCCCACGCACACTCTCGCCAATTTCGATGGCTACCTCGCCGTCGGCAAAAGTTTTTACCTTGGCTAATCCTAAATTAACCCCGATATACTCGGCTATCTCCTCGGCTAAAGCATTATTGGCATTGGCCGAAAATATTTTTAATCTGCGATTACTCATATTACCTCCACTATCTAAGCCACCGAAAATTAAAATGGATAATTTATCCACCAGTAGCTATAGCATTAATTATCACATTGATTATCTGCATCATCAGCAGGCTTAGCCTCTGCTTGAGCTGCAGGCTTAGCTTCTGCATCAGCCGCAGGCTTATCAGCAGCAGCTTTAGCGGCAGCCGGTTTGGCTTCGCCGTCGGCGGCCGGCTTAATTTTGGGTACCGGCTTTTTCTTGATAAAGCTACCCTCAATCGCCAAGGATTGCCCATCACGGGCTACCATCGCATAATCTTGGGTTAGCTCAATGGCATCTTTATTGCAAAAATCGGCGCACATCTGGCAAAAGGTGCAAGACCCCATATCAAAACGCATGGTTACATGATCGCCATCTTCCATCTTCTCTACCTCGCGGGTAATCGAATTGGGGGCGCATACCCTTATGCATAAGCCGCAATTTATGCAGCGTTCGGGATGAAAAACAATACGTCCCCGATAACCTTTGGCCGCTGCTTGGCTTACCACTTGGGTGCTGGGCTTATCGAACATATTGCTCGAGGCCTCTTTAAGAAAAGGTAATTTCATTTGCGCATCTCCCTTCTTTTTTCCTTGAGGATTTCCGCCGCTAAGGCCAAGCCTTGCACTATGGCCTCGGGCTTGGGCGCACAGCCTGCTACCGATACATCTACATGTACAAAATTATCCAAAGGGCCTACCACCGAATAGCTGCCTTTAAATACATTACAGCTAATCGGGCAAGAGCCCAAAGAAACAATTACCCTGGGCTCGGGCACCATGGCCAAAGTACGCTCTAAGCGCTCTTTGGTTTGGGCGGTAATCGGGCCCGATACCACCACAATATCGGCATGACGCGGCGTTCCGGTTAGCTTAAAGCCAAAACGCTCGGCATCATAGCGAGGGGTTAATACCGCCACCAATTCAATATCGCAGCCATTGCAAGAACCGGCGTTGATATGGAATAACCAGGGAGATTTTTGCACACTTTTATCTAATAATTTATTTAACATCCTTAGCCCTCCCTATAAACCTAACCATACCAAAATCAAAGAGCAAATGGCCAGGCCGGCTACTATCTTCCAATAAAATTTGAATAAAACTTCTACTTTAAGTCTGGCCGTAATAGCATGAATTAAAGACATGCAAATAATGGTAATTACAGCACAAATTGCCAGCAAAATAACTACATCCAAGGCCAAAATACCGGTAGTGATACCGCCTAAGAATAAAGAGGCAAATAAGGCGGTCATGATATACATTTTGATAGCATGATTAAGCTTATAAATAGCCAGCGGCATGCCGCTATATTCAACTAAGGGGCCTTCGCAAATTTCGGTTTCGGCTTCGGCTACATCGAAGGGATGGCTGCCTACCTCGGCCGGGATAGTTAGCAGCATGGCAATGGCGGCCGGAATCATAGTCCAATCGGCCAGCATCATGCCGTTTTGCAGCTGATATGCCCAAATATCCTCAAAGGAAAAGGTAATGCTGCCATTTAAAGCCAGGCCGGCTTTCCAGCCTACGGCCAAAAATACGATAACCAGCGGCAATTCATAGGCCACCACGGTAACCATCTCGCGCGAGATACCAACCCCGGCATAAGGCGAGCCCGAGGCCGCACCACCCATAATAATTGATACGGTGGGGATGGTTAGCAAGTAGATGATTACCACCATATCGGCCACGCCGCTAAAGGGGCTAAAGCCAAAAATGGGGATGAATAATGAAGTTACCACCAAGCTAACCAAGCCGATAAAGGGCGCCAGCAAAAATACTTGCCTGGATGCTGCGCGCGGCACAATAGTTTCTTTAGCGGTTAGCTTTAAGAAGTCGTACATTGGCTGCAAAATGGGCGGGCCAATTCTTTTTTGCATCCGCGCCACGGTTTTGCGGTCGATGCCGGCCAATACCAGGCCTGCTGCCGAGCAAAAGAAAATGCCCGGAAAAACAATTACATAGAATATATTCCATAAAATATCCATTACACACCTCCGCCTAAGGCCAAAAAGCTAAATACGGCAAAAACAGCTACGGCTATGGTTGTCCATAATACATAATCGTTTAAAACACCGCTATGAAACTTATCCATAAAGCTAAAATATGGTTTTAAATTATGCTTTAAGCCCCAGAATAAATCCGAACCACCAACTTGCGAATGCTCGCTGGCTTCGCCGCTGAAAAAGGTATCGTATTTGGGGTCGTCGATGGGCGTTGCGCTTTCGGTTAATACCGGGCGATAATCGGTTTTGCCGGCAAATACGATTAAAAATGCCACCATAATTACCACAAATAGCACCAACCAAGCAATAGGCGACCAATAACCGGCCAATACATAATCAATTTGGGGCACATTTACCACGGTGCTACCCACACGAGCCGCATAATCGGCACCCATGGCAGCGCCTACATAATCGCCAACATTATAAATAGCTTCTACTGCCGGCTCGAATAAATATTGGGATAAATACTGCGGGAAAATGCCGCCCAATACGCAGGCAATAGCCATAATCCACATCGGGATTAGCATCGAAGCCGGCGGATCTAAGGCCTCTTTGCAGGCTTCGGGCCGCTGGCCAAAAAATACCGATTGCGATACCTTGATAAAAGAGGCCAAGGTCATCACACTAACAATTAAGGCGATAATGGTAACTACCGCAAAGAAAATATTATCACTTTCGGCCGCTTTTTGGAAGGTGGCTTGATAAATCATCCACTTCGAGGCAAAGCCATTAAAAGGCGGCAGGCCGCTAATCGAAAAAGCGCCAATTAAGAATACAATAGTAGTTTGGGGCATTTTGCGAGCTAGGCCACCTAAATTATCTAAATCGGTAGTGCCGGCACGGGCACAAATTGTGCCTGCTGCTAAGAATAATAAACCTTTAAATAAGCTATGATTTAAAGCATGATAAAGGCCGCTGCTTAAGCCAAAGCTGGTAGCAAGGCCAATGGCCGTTAAAACATAACCCATTTGCGATACACTATGAAAAGCCAGCAAGCGCTTAAAATCGTGCTGGGATAAAGCCATAGTAACCCCGATAAACATGGTTAAAGTACCGATAATCACCAAAAAATACTGAATAGCGGTTTGATCCATAGCCTGATAAACGGTGTATAAAATCCTGATTAAGGCATAAATACCGGCCTTATTAACAATTGAGGAAAATAACATCGAAGCCGAGGAAAAAGCCATGCTATAAGCATCGGCGGCCACGGTATGAAAGGGGAAAACAAAGCTTTTGATGGCAAAACCGGCCACCAGCAGGGCAAAGGCAAAAATGGTAGGCGGATTAATATTGCCATCCAATAAAACCGCAATTTGCGCCAAGCTTAAAGTATGGGTTTGCTGATAAATTAATATTGTGCCCAGCAAAATAAATGCCGAACCGATAGCGCCAATTACCAGGTATTTAAAAGCAGCTTCTAAGGCAGGTGCTTCTAAAATTCTAAAGGCGGTTAGGCCTACGGCGGCTAAAGTCATAATCTCGACCATAACAAAGATATTGAATAGGTCGGCTGCAAATATCAAGCCCAAAACGCCGCCGCCTAGCATCATGAATAAAATATAATATTTATCCAAAGAGGCCGGGCGCATATTATGCTCGATTGGCAAATAACGCAAAGAATAAATAGCCGAAAGCATTAAAGAAAATACGGCAATAAAGCCAAATAGCCAGCTTAAGGCATCCACTTGTAAAGAAATACCAATTGCAAAATCATTAACAGGCGCTCTGCCGCCCAGCCAATAGGTTAGAATTTGGCCTTCTAAAACCACCGGCTTAAACATATAAAGCACCATTGCCAAAGAGGCAAATATCGAAAGGCACATAATGGTATTACGCAACCTAAAATAACGGCTGCCGCATAATGTGGCCAAAAATGCCCCAAAAAAGAGCACAATTATCGCAAGGATCGGAAAATGATAGCTTATTGGTTGAATCATCCTTTTAACCTCCTTATTTGATAGGGGTCTAAGGTTTGATAATGATGCTTAATTCTAATTACCAAGGCCAAGGCCAAAGCTGTTACACAAGCGCCGATAACAATAGAAGTAAGGGTTAAAGCCTGCGGTACCGGGTCTACAAAATAGCTACCTGCGGCTAATTCTTCCATTGTAAATATCGGGGCCGTACCCCCGGGATTATATCCAATTGTAATAATCAGTAAATTGATGCCATAATCAATTAAACCAATACCAATTACCGTTTTGATTAAATGCCGCTTAGCGATAATCGTATAAAGGCCCAAAGCAATTAAAAGCATCGATGCCAAATAATTAAGTAGCATCACTTATCACCCCCGCCTACTTTTTTATACTCATGATCCAGATAAATAAAGCCGGTTAGGGTAAGCAATAGGCAGCTAATACCGGTTAGCACCTTATAGCCTACGGCATAATTCATCAACATAATTGTGCCCGAGCTAATTAAGCGCCCCGGCTCGCCCCAATCGAATAGATAATTGGCGCAAAACTGTACCCCAAAGAAAATGGCGCTAAGACCAATGCCAATATATAAAATGGCAGCCAAGGCCTCATGCTTTTTAAGGGTTTTTTCTTTAAGAATTTTAGCGGTAGCCTCGGTACCATAGCCGATAAAAAGCAGCAAAACCGCCCCGGCCACAATTACCCCGCCCTGGAAACCGCCGCCCGGGCTTAATTGGCCATGCAAAATAACTGCAAAACCAAAGACCAGCATAAAGGGGATTAAAAAATCGGCACCGCTTTTAAGAATTAAGTTTTTTACTTTGCGGTTCTTCATTTAAAACAACCTCCTTCCGGGTTTTGCGCAAGATGGCCAAGCAACCGGCAATGGCCGTAAATAATACTAAAGCTTCGCCCATGGTATCATAGCCACGATAATCAAATAATACCGCCGTTACCACGTTTTCGGCATGGGTATCGGCTAAGGCCGAACCTACAATTATATCGGCAATGCCATCAGGGTTGGCAATTGCCGCTTGCTGATTAGCAGTAGGATCAGCATATAAAGCCTGCAAATCCGTACCCCTGCCATCATAGGTGGGGGCTGTATCTGCCATCGAGGTTGCCACATAAAAGCCCAAGCATAAGATGGTTAAAATGGATAATTGCATTAATAGTTTTTTCATTCTTTATTTGCCCCCTTTTTTAAAAGGCCAACTTTGCGCAAGGTAATAATAAATAATACGGTAGATAAAATTGCGCCTACCGCTACCTCGGCCAAAGCTACATCCGGGGCTTGCAATAGCAAAAATTCCACGGCCAAAAGTGCGCCCACCATGCCTAAGGCAATTATCGAAGATAATAAATCTTCGAACTGGGCAGCCAAAAAGGCCGAGGCTACTACCCCAATCAAAATTACGGTATTTAAGATCGAAAAAGCATCAGTCATCATGAGGATTGTCCCTCCCATAATCATCGCATACCAAATTACGGCGCGGCCTTATACCGGCACGATAAGCAGCCCTGCTTAATGCATGTGCCGACAAAGGATTAGTGCATAAGGCAAAAATGCCGATTAAAGCGATTTTAATAGCGGTAGCTGCCCCTTGGCCATCGGCAATAGCATAGATTAAAGCACCCAGCAAAATGCCCAATAAGCCAAAGGTAGAAACATTAGTGGCCGCCTGCATGCGGCTAAAGGTATCGGGCATTTTTAAAATACCCAAAGCCCCGGCTAAGGCAAAAAAAGCACCGCCTACCAAGGCTATATCAATAATAACTCTTAAAGGCAAACTCATAGGCTACCCTCCACATATTTGGCTACAAATACTTCACCGATAAAGCCTAAAAGTGCCAGTACCAAGGCAATATCCAAATAAATGCCTCGGCCGCTTAAAACGGTAAATATAACTAAAACGCCAATTAATAGTATATCAATAGCTTCGGTAGCAATAATGCGGTCGATAATATGCGGCCCTTTGATTAAACGATAAATCAAAAGCAAGGCCAAAACCGCTAAAAATATTGCTGCATACCATAATTCGATCATGGCCAAATCCTCCTAATTCCTCGTTCTAAAGAGCCTTTTATCATATCGCCGGCCTGAATGGGATCTTCGGTTTTGGTATCTAACCAGTGAATATAATAATAAGTTTGGCCATCTTCTTCCACAATATCCATGGTGATGGTGCCCGGGGTTAAAGTAATACTATTGGCTAGCATGGCTTGCGCATATTCGCTTTTTAAATCAACAGGCACTTTAATAATGCCCGGGTTAATATTGCCATTAAAAACACGAGCCGCTACATCAAGATTAGCTTTGGTTAGCTCGATTAAAAATAGCGGTATATAGGCAATCAAAGCCAAAAAGCGAGCCGGATTTAAAAAGTAAAATGCCTTGCTATGGATAAAAAAGCGTGCTCCAAAGCAAGATGCCGCCAGGCTAACAATAGCGCCGGCAATTAATTCTTGGGTATCCAGCGACCAGGTAATAAGCAGCCAGAACAAAAAGCAAACTACAAATGTAGAGCTTATAGCCGCCAAATTTGCTTTTGGCATAAGGTCAACTCCTTTCCTTTTTTAGATCTATTTGCTGTTTTAACCAATTACAGATATCGGATATGCCGTCACCTGTTAAAGAATTAACTTGATAAATATCCACATCGGGATTAATTTCCTTGGTTTGCGCCTTTACTTTAGCCAAATCATATTTAAAATAAGGCAGCATATCGGCCTTAGTTAAAGCCAGTACATGAGCGCGCGAAAATAAAAGCGGGTATTTTTCTACTTTATCATCGCCTTCGGGGATGCTTAATACGGCTAAGCGTAAATCCTCGCCAATATTAAATTCGGCCGGACAAACCAAATTGCCGATATTCTCGACAATTAATAAGTCCAGGTCTTTTAAATTAAATTCGTTTAGGATATTATCGATGGCCATCGCCTCGATATGGCAAGCGCCATCGGTTTGCAATTGCACCACCGGGATGCCTAAATTATCGATGATTTCGGCATCGACGATGCCGGTAATATCGCCTTCGATAACCCCTATCTTATATTCGGCACGCAAATTGGCAATTAGCTGCAAAATAAAAGAAGTTTTGCCCGCCCCGGGCGAACCCATAATATTAAGCAATAGCACCTTATCGGCTGCTAATTTAGCCTGTACCTGGGCGCTTACATCCTCATTCCAGGCCATAATTTGCTTAATAACTTTAATTTCCATCATTCTACCTCCAAACTATCAATATAAAACTCTCGGCCACTGATAATAGTTAAATCTTGGCTATTGCAGTGGGCACAACGAATTTTAAAACGCTCTAAAGTGCTTTGCTTAGCACAAATACGGCATTGGGCGATAACCGGCATAACTTCTACTTTAATATTGGCCGCTTTGGCAATGGTATCGGCGCTGATAATATTAAAATATTCCTGAATTAAAGCCGGCACCGCCCCCGAATAGGCGCCGATTTTTAGCCTAATTTCCTTAACGGCTGTAGCCTGATACTTGGCCGCCTCGCTAAGGGCAATATCTAAAATTCCCTGACAAATGGCCATTTCATGCATAAAATCACCTATCCAAGCAAGAGAAGCAAGGATCGATGCTGGCAATAATTAAGCCGGCATCGGCAATGGTATTGCCTTTAAGCATGGCAGGCACGGTAGGCGCATTTTTAAAGGTAGGCACATGAATACTTAAGCGATAATTATTAGCACCGCCATCGGTAACCACCTTATAAACCACCTGACCCCGCGGCGCTTCATGGCGCACCACATATTCGCCGGCCTTAACTTTGGGTATCTTTACGCCCAAATTAATCGGCCCTTCCGGCAAATTAACCAAGGCCTGGCCAATAATCTTGATGCTTTCATAAACTTCCAGCACCCTAACTACTACCCGGGCATAAACATCGCCGCTTTCCTGCACGGCAATATTAAAATCAAAATCATCATAGCAAGAATATGGCGCATCTTTGCGCACATCCATCGGCACACCCGATGCCCTGGCATGCGGCCCTACCGCACCTAAACGCAAAGCATCTTCTTTGGTTAAAATGCCCACGCCCTTAGTTCTTAAGGCTACGGTGCGATCATTAACCAAAATATCTTTAAGCCTATCTAAAGGCTCATCTAATTTTTCTAATTGTTTGATTACATATTCGCGTAAATTATCATCGATATCCCGGCGCGAACCGCCAATGGTTACCATGCCATAATTTACCCGGTTGCCGGTTAGGGTTTCTAAGGTATCCATAACCACTTCGCGATGATCCCAAATATGCATAAAAAGGCTATCATGACCAAGAATATGGCAAGCTATGCCCAACCATAAAAAATGGGAGTGCAAGCGTTCCAGCTCGGCAATAATAACCCTAATATACTGACCCCTTTTGGGAATTTCCATTTCGTTGATATTTTCCACAGCCATAGCATAGGCCAAGGAATGCGAATGCGAGCAAATGCCGCAAACACGCTCTACCAAAACCAGGTTTTGGATAAAGTTTTTTTCGGTAGATAATTTTTCGATGCCCCGATGATTATAGCCCACAAATACATCGGCACCCACAATAATTTCGCCTTCGGTATATAGTTTGGCATGGATTGGTTCTTCTAAGGCGGGATGATATGGGCCAATAGGTATGGTATAAGCCATGATAAAACCTCCCTTTAGGTTTATAGATTATTATTTTCGCGCAGCTCGGCTAGGGGCGTAACAATAATATTGCCCTGGCCGCTTAACATATTATCGGGTAAGAATAAACGCTCGGAAGTATCCAAGTTGGCAAAATCGATGGCCATTAATTCATGCAATTCGCGCTCCGGCCAAGAGGCTGCCGTATCATAAATAGCCGAAATCGAAGGCAATTGGCCACTGCCTGTTACCGTATAAGATTCGATGCCTTGACCAACCTCATAATCATAAGATATCACATTTTGGCCATCTTTATCAACAAAACCATGAATCATTACCAATTGCCTGCCCTCGGTTTTCATTTTGGCGGCAATTATGATAACTTCTTCGGCTGTGATATCATGTTTAGTATAATTTTGCATAATTTCTCCTTTACTATTAACAAAATGCTCAGGATATAATATTTTAGCCTTGTCCATTATAACATAGTACTTACTAAATTGTAACTCACAAAAATCGATTTTTGTAAAGAAAATGCTTATTAGGAATAAGTTTTTATATTTGCTTAAATTGAATAATTATCAATGTTCTGAAAATTTATAACATTAACTACATCTAATGGATATAGTTTTATGAATTGATAATTTGGCGATAAATTTGCTCGATAGTGCTATTAAAGGCTACAAAATAAACGACAATATCCAGATTATTTTGCGCTATATGGTTTTTAACACAATTATAGGCAATTTGGGCAGCCTGCTTAGGCGGATAATTATAAGCGCCACAACTTATAGCCGGAAAGGCAATTTCATTAATTTTGTATTGGCCGGCCAAATCCAGGCAATTTTGATAGCAATTGGCCAGTTTAGTAGCCTCGTTAGCATAACCGCCCTGCCAAATAGGGCCTACGGTATGAATAATATAAGCGGCCGCCAAATTAAAGCCGGGGCTAATTTTGGCCGCACCTACGGCGCAACCTTTAAGTTTACGGCAATACTCCTGCAATTGCGGCCCGGCCGCCAGATGAATAGCGCCATCCACGCCGCCGCCGCCCAATAAAGAGGGATTGGCCGCATTAACAATGGCCGTAACCCCCATTTTAACTATATCGCCATTATAAATTTTAATCATGATACCATACCACTTTTAGGTGGGCCAAAGGCCACATTTTGGCTACCGATTAGCTGGCTTAGGGTTTCGATTGCTCTTTTATCTACGCTAATGCCGCCCAAATTGGGAAAAGGCTGATAATCGCCCTGATCGCTAAAATACAGGCAAACCGGCACCGAGCCCGGGTATTCGGCCAAAAAGCCTCTGATTTCTTGAATTAAATCGGCTTGTTTGGCATTTTCCATGCGCAAATAAAGCACCGGGGCTTTGGCATTGCTGATAATAACCTCTTGATTGCCATTTTCGCCTTTAATTTTGCCATCAACAAATAAAACACGGCCATTAGCCAGCAAATGGCGAATATTTTGATACACCTTAGGGAATACCGTGCAACGAATAATACCGCTTTTATCCTCCAGCATCAAATTGGCCATCATATCGCCTTTTTTGGTAAAGCGCGAGGATAAACCGCCCACCATGCCGATTAAAACAGCCATGCTATCATTATCGGCTGCGCCTGCTTGGGCAATTTGGGCTTGGCCTTTGCGGCTTAGGCGGCCGCAAAAGGCATCTAGGGGATGGCCGCTTACATAAAAACCAATCATCTCCTTTTCCATATTCAGCAAATCCATAAAATTAAATTCCGGCAAAATAGGCA
>CAYJPF010000083.1:0-11414 GCA_964372025.1 uncultured Peptococcaceae bacterium
TTGCAGAATACTGAAATGACAATACAGGCTAATCCGCGGGTGGTTAAGGCTTTGAAGAATGAGATTAACGAGTTATGCCACGAGATAAAAAACACTGCCAATTTCCAGGAAGAAGCTATACTAAAAGAACGTTTAGAGCTGATATCTGTTATGCTGCTCAACATAGTCAACTGTTAGTTTCATGCAAAAGAAGTACCTATAAATGATTGCTATTTAAGTTGAAATTAGCTTGCTATTATTCTAATTATAGACTATAATTAGAGTAAGCAAAGCTATTATAAGGGGTGCTTATAATTATGGGTTTATTGTCCGCCAAACAAGCGGCAAAGCTTTGGGGAATATCTCAAAGAAGGGTATCAGTATTATGCTCGGAAAATAAAGTTGTTGGGGCATTTAAGGTGGCTAATGTATGGTTAATACCTACCGGCACACCCAAACCAATTGATGGACGAAAATTAAGGTATCCGAAGGAGCAAAAAATGAATTTAAAACCATTTGCTAAATGGGCTGGGGGCAAGGGGCAAATCTTAGCGGATATACAAAGAACCTATCCTGCTGAACTGGGCAAGAGTATTACCAAATATGCCGAACCTTTTGTTGGTGGCGGTGCGGTATTGTTTGATGTTTTAGCAAATTATAACCTGCAAGAAATATACATCAGCGATATAAATGCTGAGCTAATCAACACATATAACATGATAAAAAATGATTGTGAAAGCCTGATAGCAAGACTTAAAGTATTGAAACTGGAATATATGGAAGCCCAGGATCAAAGAGAATACTATAATGAAAAACGAGCCATATTCAATGACTTAAAGTTAAATGGAAATACCGAAACTAATTTTGAAAAAGCCGCATTATTTATATTCTTAAACAAAACCTGCTTCAATGGTCTTTATCGTGTGAATCGCAAAGGTGGTTTTAATGTACCCATGGGCGCATACAAAAACCCCAATATATGCGATGAAGAGAATCTGCGGAACATCAGCAAAGCTTTGCAAAATGTAACCATAGTGTGTGGAGATTATAAGCAAGCGGAGGATTTTATTGACCAAAACACTTTTGTATATTTTGATCCACCATACAGGCCACTTACCGAAACATCAGCATTTAACTCATATACCGAAGATGGATTTAATGATGACAAGCAAGCGGAACTTGCTGCATTTGCCCGCAAGCTTAGCGAAAAAGGTGCTAAAATTGTGCTTAGCAATTCCGATCCTAAAAATGTTGATGAGCAAGATAACTTTTTTGATGAGCTGTACAATACATTTCACATTAGCAGAATAAGTGCAACAAGAATGATAAACAGCAGGGCATCAAGCAGGGGGCCGATAAACGAATTACTTATACAAACTGACATAAACACCATCTAAATAGAAAATTATCAAAGAGATTAACACTGAGGTGACCCTCAGTGTATCTCTATTGGGAAAGCGAGCGAAATATGAAACTGGCTGAGGCAAGTGTAAAACTAAATAAATTATCACATATTCCCTTTGGGGAGCTTTTTTCTTCGGCGCAAATTGAAAATATTATCATAAACAAAGGTAAAGCCGGGCAACTTTTAGAGCTTGCCTTAGGCATGAATCTATCGAGCAAAAATATGGATTTTGAAGATGGCGAACTTAAAACAAATAAATGTGACAAAACCGGTAAGCCTTTAGAAACGGTCTTTATAACCCAAATATTAAGCATAATTGATGACTTGATTAAGGAAAAACCTTTTGAAGAAACCCATTTGTACGAAAAAATTGATAATATTTTATATGTTCCTGTTTGCAAAATCGGAGACCCCAGAGAGTGGATGTTTATGCCGAGCATACATATTGATTTGACAAAGCCGTCCTTTTCTTCGTTGCGTGAAATTTGGCGAGAGGATTATTACAGCATTTGCAGACAGCTAAAACAGCATATTGAAACATCTCCCGATGGATTTATACACACGTCAAACGGAAAGCATATACAAGTTAGAAGCAAAGACTCTAAGCCGTATTCGCCCATTTATTCTTCTGTTTATAATAGGGCTGTTTCAAATAAAAATCATGCTTTTTATTTTCAGAAGCAGTTTGTGTTTGATATTAAAAGAATGCATGGAGAGGGTTAAATTATGCTACTTAAATCTACAAACAATCAACTTTGTGTAATTAAGGAGCTAGATTTTTCAAGCGAAAAAGAATTGCAAACACTTTGCGAAAACAATCTTGAAATATTACTTAATCTTAAATTTGTGGCAACTGAATTTTCTGTCACCAACTTTAGGTTGGATACAATTGCATATGACAAAGAAGCAAATGCATTTGTTATTATAGAATATAAAAACAAGAAAAATAGTAGTGTTATAGATCAAGGATATTCCTATTTATCTGTTATGTTAAATCATAAAGCCGATTTTGTTTTGGAGTATAGCCGCAAAACAAAAGTGGTGCATAATATTGACGATATAAATTGGGAACAGTCAAAAGTAATATTTATAAGCCCTCATTTCACTAATTACCAAATGAATTCAATAAACTTTAAAGATTTGCCTATTGAGCTTTGGAAAATCAAAAAATACTCTAATGATACAGTGTCCTTTGAGCAAATTAAGCCGATAAATGCCACTGCTACTATTAGCGAAGTAGCACCTATTAAAGATGCAGAAATAGCAGTAAAAACTATTACAGAAACTAAAACTTATACAGAAGAAGAACATACATCAACTGCTATTCCAGCTATTCAAGATTTATATTTTAATCTAAAAGAATTCATCATGAGTGAAGATGACGATATTAGTACAAAAAATAATAAGCTATATATAAGCTTTATCAAAAATCGCAAAACTATTATCTGTATTAAAATACAAAAATCCTCTCTTATTGTATGGCTGAATACTAAATTTCATAATATAGAGGATAGTAAAGGTATAATAAAAGATGTTACTAATATCGGTCATCATGGTGTTGGTGATTGTGAAATCAAAATTTCTGATGACCATAATTTTGGGTATATACAGGATATAATTAAAAAATATATTGCTAATTTTTAGGAGTTGAAAAGTGTTAGAATTATTTGCGGTTAAGACAAAGCCTTATTACAGTACGGAAACGGAACTGCTTATCCATGGCGATAGCCTGGAATTACTTAAAAAGCTAAACCCAAATTCAGTTGACATGATATTTGCCGATCCGCCATATTTTCTTAGTAATGATGGTATAACTTGCTCCGGCGGTAAAATGGTATCAGTTAATAAAGGCAAATGGGATGAAGGCAGCAGCCCTGAATCTAAGCATAAATTTAATAGAAAATGGATTAAATTATGCAAAGCAGCCTTATCTCCGAATGGTACAATTTGGATTTCCGGCACATATCATAATATTTATTCTGTTGGTATGGCACTGGAACAAGAGGGCTTTAAGATACTGAATAATATCACTTGGCAAAAAACAAATCCTCCGCCGAATTTAGCTTGCAAATGCTTCACCCATTCTACGGAAACTATTTTATGGGCAAGAAAAGATGATAAAAAAGCTAAACACTATTTTAATTATGATTTAATGAAAGAGCTAAACGATAATAAGCAGATGAAAGATGTGTGGACAGGTGGCCTAACCAAGCCATCCGAAAAGAAGTTTGGAAAACATCCTACTCAAAAACCGGAATATCTGCTTGAGCGAATTATACTTGCATCGACTAAAGAAAATGATATTGTCTTAGATCCTTTTTGCGGCTCCGGAACTACTGGTGTTGTGGCAAAAAGGCTGGGTAGGAAGTTTATTGGGATAGATATTGAGCTGGATTATATTCAGATAAGTAAAAGTCGATTTGAAAATATTTGAGGTGGACTATGCCTAATAAAATCACTAAATGGGAACCTGACAATTTCGAGCTTGAAATGACAACTCATTGGACATTCCCGCAGCGTGGCAATTGGGCAACGCATGATGCAAAATGGAGAGGAAACTGGTCACCATACATTCCGAGAAATATTATTCTTCGTTATTCCAGTGAGGGCGACTTGGTGCTTGACCAATTTGCCGGTGGTGGCACTACCCTTGTGGAAGCAAAGCTACTTAACCGCAATATCATCGGTATTGACGTAAATGATGTTGCGCTTGATAGATGTAAAGAAAAGACCGACTTTGAATGGGAAAACGGTGGACAAGTCCACATCCGAAAAGGCGATGCGAGAGATTTGAGCTTTATTAAGGACGAGCGTATCGACCTTATATGCACTCACCCACCGTATGCAAACATCATTCAATACAGCGAGAATATACCCGAAGATTTATCGCATTTGAAAATCAAAGATTTCCTTGCGGAAATGCAAAAGGTAGCCGCTGAAAGCTACCGAGTACTGAAAAAGGACAAGTTTTGTACTATCCTAATGGGCGATACAAGGATAAAAGGGCATGTTCAGACTATAAGCTTTGAAGTGATGAAGATATTTGAAGCGCAGGGTTTTAAGTTGAAAGAGATAATTATTAAGGAGCAACATAACTGCAAAGCTACGGGGTATTGGAAGACGAATAGCGTGAACTACAACTTTTTGTTGTTGGCGCATGAGTATTTGTTTGTGTTTAGGAAGTGAGGCATAAAATGGGTTTAAATTTAAAAGATGCTTTTTATTTTGCAATAGACAATATTGCAAAATATAGTGATACAGATGTTTTCCCCTTTCCTATTGAAAATAACATTTTATACGATAAACGAGAATGCGCTATAAAACTTATGGAAGAAATACACAACAACTTTGATTCTTATATAACCACAGTTCCTCCTGTCTTTGAAAACATGCTGGGTTCTGCGGGTTACACTGGGTTTAGGTGGCTAACGCAAATAGACCCAATTTGGAATGCTTATTTTTTAGGTTTAGTATTAAGCATTGCAGAAGAAATCGAGAAAAGTCGACTTTCTAAAAATTCAAACAGTATATTTGCTTATAGGATTGCGCTAGACAAAACACAAAAGACTATTTTCGATGTAAATTATGGATGGAGAACATTTAATGAAACATCTTTAGAATTAGCAAAAAGTAGTGAATATAAATATGTGTTAATATGCGATATATCAAATTTTTATCAAAATATTTACCATCATAGAATAGAAAATTCATTAGCTAAACTGAGTGTTGATAATAAAAGTATTGAGAAAAATATAATGAGCTTTCTTCAACGTTTTTCAAATACAAAATCTTATGGTCTACCAATTGGTGGACAAGGAGCAAGAATTTTAGCAGAGTTATTGCTAAATCGAACTGATAGATTATTGCACTCAAAAGAAATTAGATTTTGCAGATTTGTAGATGATTACCATGTTTTTGCCCGGAATGAGGAGGAGGTGTATTCCCATTTACTTTATTTGTCACAAATTCTGATTGAAAACGAAGGGTTATCATTGCAAAAATCTAAAACAAGGATAGTGTCTACTGATGAGTTTATTGCCACATCGTATTTCAATATCAATGAAGGTAGTCAATCCAAAAGCATATTTGCTATTTCTTTAAAATACGATCCTTATTCTTTGACTGCTGATGAAGACTATGAAAAATTAAAAGAAGAAGTATCAAAGCTTGAAATTCTTGATGCTTTAAGCCAGGAATTAACTAAGACCAGAATACATACAAGCTTGATGAAGAAAATGCTTTCAACGTTAAAGTATTTGGATAAGAAAAGCTTAGAAACAGCTATAATGACACTTTTGGATAATATTGAAACGCTAGCTCCTGTTTTTCCAAACTTAATGATTTTATTTGAAAACACATATGAAGATTTAAGTAAAGATGTCCAAAATAAAATCATTGAAAAACTGTGCAGTTTAATATCCGCATCTTCTTATCTACTGAAGATTGACTTGAATGCTTCATATGCAATAAGAGTTTTATCTAAGCAATACTCAGAAGAGAATGAGATATCCGTATTGAAGATATTTGATAGAACAGAATCTCACTTGATAAAACGAGATATTATTTTGATAATGGCAAAATGGAATGCTACTCATTGGATTTCTGACTTAAGAAACAGATACTACAATTTGACAACTTTAGAGAAAAGAAGTTTTTTATTGGCATCATATAGTTTGGGTGATGAAGGTAGGCATTGGAGAGAACACACTAAGAGTCAGTTTTCTGCAATAGATGTTTTATACAGAGATTGGATTTGTGGTAAAGATTTTACGAAATGGAGCTTGCCAATATGATAAGTGAAAAATATTTTGTAAAAAACTATTCTGCATATTGGAAAGAATTATTTCCACTTTCAAATATTTTCATACGAAAAGTATCATTTAATATAAAAAAGCAGATAACATATTTCCCTATTAACACAACTGGGCGTCGATTTTCTTTTGTTAGTGAAATAGGATTTGAAATATTCCATTTTGCTCACACAAATAAAGCTGAAATAAGTGATTTAAAATATCAAGATGAACTATTTGGTTCTATACAGGAAAAATGCATTTTGAAATTTAAATGTTTTGTGGATGACGATAAGACTTTAATTTATCCATTAACAGAAATGGAATTTAAAGATGCCATTATAGTGGCAAAAAATTTACTAACTCAATTTGATAAATTTAAGTCGGTTATCATTAAGCCTATGTTTTATGGATGTGGTATCATGGATTCTTGCTATGGGGACGTATTGGCTGATGATACCTTATTTGAAATTAAAGCAGTAAATAGGAATTTTAATATTCACGACTTCAAACAACTCACAACTTATTGTGCGCTTAACTATTCTAAAAACATTTATAGCATTAAAAATATTGCACTTTATAATCCAAAAAACAATAGTGAATACATTATTAATACAAATGAATTTGCTCGTTCAATTGCAGGAATGCAATTTCAAGATTTATGTTGGAAAATAATTTGTTTTCTAACCGAAGAACGTATATCAAAATAACTTCTGGAAACGTTTGACAGCAAACCATCAGATACTTAAAAAACTTCTTACAGCAAAAAACACTATTTTCATTTCATAAAATAGTGTTTTTTAACGATCAGAGATAACCAAATGACTACCTCTGCTTATTATTCATGAATTTCTTGCTACCTTTTTTTCAAGGCTATAAATATATACTTTATTGAATAGACTATCCCAGGCGCTAATTGATTTTCCAACAGCATTTGGATTGTCTTTTTGTTCGCTGGCAGAGTTTAAGATGGCTTCAATTAGTTTCTCTTTTAAGGTTTCCCATGTAGTATATGGGTCATCAACCCAGCGATACAGCCCACTTTCCACATCTTCTTCTACTAAAGCACGAAAAGCCCCAGCCATAGGATACATTAATCCTTTTGGCACAAGATAATATAAGGGTTTATTAGAAAACAACGATGTACCAGCAACCACAGGGGTTTTATTGTCATCTTCTCTATAGCCAGAAAATGTTTTACGGCCGTACCGCTTATTCATGGTTTTGGTTACTTCTGGAAGTTCGCACTCTATTTTATCCCAAATTTCAATGATTTGAGGGATAATATCTGCCATTTTCCGAATTTCATCTTCTCGCTTCTGCTTTTTATTTAAATCAGATTCATTTTTGTTAAGTCCCATATTTAGAAATCTTTTTAAACTTGTTTCTTTACCCGTATATGATTGAATAGGATGTCCACCATTAATTGGGTAAAGTGTAGGGCAAAACATATTTAATATGGCAATCAGTTCTCTAATATCAATAATATTTTTTATATTACTGTTGCCATGATGATGATTTTGCTTAAATGATATACGTTTTGCGTATATGTCCCCTTGAACAGATTGTTTTTCAATAATTTCTTTTATACAGTCAAAGCTAGAGCGCAATTCTTCGATAGATACCGTATCCACTTGGCTAGATGTGTTTCTCGCTTCAGCCAATAGTATTTGTGAGTCAAGGCCAATAATAATCTCAAATTCAACATACTGCTCAAAATACATATTAGGATTACTAATAACCTCTGCATTATTACTACAAATAATTCGTAATGTATGGCCACCATCAATATTGCCATGTATTAATGGATCAGAAAGAACAATTGTTGCCATGCCAGTTTTATTATCGTATGTAGCATCATCGGCTGAAAATAAAATACCTCTATTCCATAGATGAAAAGATTTGTTGTCTCCTTTTAAGGATTCAGCAATTTCACGTGCAACATCAGTTTTAAGATTTTGTTCTCTAGGGTTTGTCTCCATCCAATCAAGCAATTCTTTAGGAACATGCCTCACTTCTACATAAAACCTAAATTTTGTGCGGGGTGAAATTCCTTGTTGGGGTTCATCAAATCTCCTAAAAGATTTTACAGGGAACGTAAAGTTTGTCATAATAATGACCTCCTTAAAATAAAAAAATACGCCCCTGCTAAAACATGGCGTACAAAAAAACATGTATGTATCATTTCAACATGTTATTTCTGCATCTGTTTTAGCAGATACCAGAACACTATGTTTCAAAGAGTATGAAACAAGCGTCAGAGGAATACCCTCTTGGTTAAGTATAACAGAATATGCAAGTTATGTCAATCTGTATATTTACAAAAAATTTTACAACTAAAACATCTAAGCATTCGATATCTCTAAATATTAACAGGCAATTATCGCCTTGGCGACCTTTGTTCTTAATATCAATGCGAATCAAACAGTACACAACTTAAAAGATTATTATGTGCAAACATAAACTAACATATGGCGGACGATTTTTCATTTGTAAAATTTTTAGCTGATAACAAATTGATAACATTTTCCTGTAATAATCCTAATAACGAGGATAATACAAAGAAAAATGATGCACTTTTGCAGGATTTTTAGACCTGCGAACTCCCATTTTACATCTAAAAACGGAGAGTGGGAATGACATTTTGAAGTCAAGAAACCCAGTAACCATGCGGGTTTTAGTGGTTTTGATACCGCCTTTGGCAACAAAATGGCAACATAAATTATAAAAGATAAAAACAGCTAACTGATTTTTTGAAAATCGGTTAGCTGTTTTTTTACATTGAGCTTAATTTTTGCAATTGGCTTTTAATCTTTGTGTTGATTAATGCAATCAGCATCAATGTCTCATCTTTCTCTTTGGAAAAATCTATCACTTGTATACGTTCATCGTCAAAACACGAGTTTACAACATTACTTAGGTTTTCTGCATTATTTTGTAGCAGGACAATTAAACGACTTATGATATTGAAAATCTCGAGCGGGATGTATGTTTGGTGTATGTATAAAAAGTTTTTGATCATAGGAATTATTTCGAGATATCTTATTGCGTATTTTCTTATAGACTCTTTCTGTTCACTTGGGGGCTGTTTATACTCATTTAAGGCTGTACAGTTAATATCTAGAACTAACGGTATTAATTCTCCTAAAAGCGGTTCAACTTTTTTGTAAAACTCCAATTCTCGCTCAAGAAGCAGCTCGTATGCCATAGTTGAGCGTGTAAGTATATTATTATATTTAGCTAAGTTTTTATCGAGGGTTGTTGAAAATAGTTTTTCAATGAGGCTACTTATTAAAGGTTTAAATACCGTTAAAATTGCTATTATAGAAGTGACTGTACTTCCGACTGTCAACAAAGTGTCTTTTAACCAATCTTGCATTGTAATTCTCCTTATAATGTTGTATTTAATTATCCCCCTCAAAATCAAACTCCGGCGTAACCTTAACCGTCATGCCACTCGAAGCAGTCTCCGGCAATGGCTCACCATTCCGATACGCTTCACGTATGGCAGTCGTTTCCTCCACAAGCGGTTTCGGATAGTTATAACGCCAGTAATCGTATTCCTCTTTGGAAATCTGCTCGTCCTTATATCTCTTAGAAGCGTGATTCCACGCCATAAACATTTCGAGCATATTGTGATACTTCGTCTTGTCCGCTTTGCTAAGACGCAGACAGATTTCACCGTCTATCTCCCCGATGCGCAAGCCGTAGATATCCTCCAAAGCAAAAAGGGTGTGCATCAACCCTGTGTAGCTCTCAATGTTTGGCACGTCAAGTGCTTCGGGTGATACGTCCAAAGATTCAGCCATAGCCGCTATGACATTTTCTTTCGGAGTGCGCTTGCCACGCTCGTATTGTGAGATACGGACATCCGCCGCTTTTTCGTCAAAGCCGATGGACATACCGAAATATTTCATGGTCATGCCTTTAAGGTTGCGTAAAAAGTTTATTCTTTCGCCGATTGCCAACTAATTCATCCCCTATCATAAGTGATTTTCTTTAGTGTAACATATCTGTTTAGAAAAATCAAGATAATTAGAATAAAAAAGTTTGAAATCGCTATTGACAAATACTATTCAATGCAGTATTATTGAAATACACTATACTAATTTGTATTAGTCGATTTGTTTTCACTCTACAAATTAGCATAGACAATTAAACGACCGTCCAAACAGCTAACCGTATCAGGGAAGCAAGCCATGACCTCACATAGTGAGTGAGCTTGCCAAGAACGGAAATACGAGAAGTGCCGAGCAGGGTAACTTCTTAGGAAACTGTTTTGGGTGAAACGGCAACAGAAACGAACCCTAAAACCAAAAATCCAAACCACTGCTCGAAAGGAGTGAAAAGCTATGACAAATACTTCATACAGACCAACAATTTCCCTACCCCCTGCGTGAGCCTGCCCAAAAATAAGTAGCGACAAGCCCTAAACAAACAAACTACACATCAAAAGGAGGAATTATACTATGCGGTCAAGTTTTACGGACTTCGAGAGAACCCAGCCGCCAAAGTCGGCAACATGGGCAAGGCGAAAAACAAGGAAAAGGACTTTTGGACAAAGCAAGAATATCTGCAATTCATTGATGCCATGATGGACAAGCCTGTTTCATATTATTCGTTCCAGTGCCTATACTGGCTTGGGCTGAGAATCGGCGAACTTATGGCACTCACGCCGAAAGACTTCGACTTCAACCGCTCCACAGTCACAATACCTCGAAGAATATCGTGCGCCCTTGTTTACGTCCTTACTCATGTCCGGCAAACTCAACGAGCATCTACATGAGATTGATGTGCTAGCACAGACGATTATAGAGCAGACTGTTTCAGCAATGGCAAAGGCGAACGGATGCGACGATACGCTAAAAATGCAAGACCAAATGAAGTGGGTCGGGCTGATGAACAACTACAAGGCTTGCGCCGAGGAGATTGTGCACAAACAGCTTATTTTCCAATAACAAAGTAACAAGGTTTAATTTCGTCTTTTAATATCGATTGACGGAATTAAACCTTGACTTTTTATGTTGTGCATAGTATTATTTAATTAGGTAAAAATATACAATATGACAAAATTGAAACGGGTGAAACGTAATGAAAAATTATAGCTATGAAGATAGATGGCAAGCATTGATAAATCCGGATATTGTAGCATCCCTAACTCAAATACATGAGTATAAAGGGCAACAATGTCAATAACGTTCTGAAAATGTACATTTATGGCGTTTAAATATTGTACATAA
>CAYJPF010000084.1:0-11406 GCA_964372025.1 uncultured Peptococcaceae bacterium
TAATGGCCTGATAGCAGGTGAGGAAAATGTTTTAGGCATTACTCATATCGAGCGTGTAGTAGCCGGCGAAGCTATTGGCCCTTATGCTGATGCCTTAGCCCCCACTACCGCTGCCGGAACTTTAAGCAATGGTGACAATGGCATTATCGGCAACTACGATATTACCGTAATATACGGCGATTTCGAGATTAAGAGCTTAACTTGGCCGAATTATGAGGAGGAAGATTTAATCTTCTCGGATAGCAAAGTTTATGATGGCACTGAATTAGCCTTTGCCAGCGCAGACGGCAAAAACATTGAAGCCGCCATCAGAGAAGTATTAAAGTTAGCTGCCGGCGAAGGTACTATCGCCTTTACCGGTGCTAATGGTCAATCAATCGCAGTAGCAGATTTACCGATTACCGATAATGACGAAGATACTACTTATAAGTTTACGGTTAGCGATGCCAGGTACAGTGTAGTACCCAGCGGCACTTTAAGCTTAGAAGTAACTCCTCGCCCGGTTGAGGTAAAAGTAAACAACTCTGGCAAGGAAGTAAGATCTGCTGACCCGGATAAAGCAAGCAACCTAGGCAATATCGATTACGGTTATGCTGGCTTAGGCTTTGAGGCCTATGATGCTGCCAATAATAGTGGCTTAGCTGATGGCGAGCAAGGCTCTATCCTCAATATTACCGAAGTTATCAGAGTTAAAGCAGGTGAAGATGTAAGCAATATCATAGATGCCCTAGCCCTTACCTATAATGGTAACAACTATTCTTCTGCAATAGGCTTACCTGCGGGCACTATTACAGACTCTACCTTTATCAGTGGTAACTATGAAGTAAGTGTAATTTCCGGCAATTTCGATATTTATGCTAAACAATGGCCAACCGGTGGTGTAAGCAATTATAGCGCTAGCCAAGTTTATGATGGTCAACCGCTAACTGCTGCCGATATTAACACCACTGCTGCCAATTTAGAAGCCCAAATCCGCAGCGAACTTGGCTTAAATGGCACTGCAGGTACAATCACCTATAATGATGGTAGTAATGAGGTAGCTTTAGCCGCTTTAACTATTACCGACTTTGGCACTAACAATTATACTTATAGTGTAAGCCATGACGATTATGAAGGTGCTGCAACAGGTACTATTGAATTAGCTATTAGTTCTCGCCCGATTAGCCTAACCGTTAATAATGATAGCAAAACTGTCAGTGGCACAGAGCCTGTTAAGGGTAGTGGGCTAGGGGATACTAATTACGGTTATGCCGGCTTAATCTTAGAAGCTGCTAATGCTGCAAATGACCGTGGCTTGGTGGCAAATGAGAGTATTGTTATCGAACAAATTGTCCGTACCAATGCCTCGGATAGCGTAATCAACTCCACTTACGAGAATGTTTTATTACCGGCTGATGCAGCAGGTATTGCCTATGCAGTAGATGGCGGAAGCTTTAGTGCTAATAATGGCAATTATACGGTAGAAGTTGTTGCAGGTAACTTTAGTATTGATAGCCTAACCTGGCCTGATGATAGCGATAATATCGACTTCAGCGATCGCAAAGTATATGATAGCGTAGCCTTAACCTTCGACGGCCTCGACCGTGACGGCAATGGCGCAAATGCTACCATCGAAGAAGCAATCCGCAGCGTACTTGAGCTTGGTGTAGGCGAAGGTATTATTACCTTTAATGACGGCACTCAAGATGTAGATATTGCCGATGTAAGCCTAACTGATGCCGGCGTAGCAGTATTTGGCTTTACTGTAAACCATGAGGATTATGATATTGCACCTCAAGGCACTTTAACCTTAACGGTAGACCCTCGCCCGGTTAACTTAATTGTTAATAATGACAGTAAAGGCGGAAATGATGCCGAGCCTACCAAAGCCAATGCAGCAGCTACAGGCGCAGACTTGAACTTTGGTTATGCAGGTTGGTTCTATGAAGCTGAAGATTTAGCCAATGAGCGTGGCTTATTGAGCAATGAAACAATTAATGACGGTATCGAAGAAATTATCCGCATTAATAGCAATGTCAACACCTACGGTAGCTATCATGTTGATGTTTTAGTCCCTGCAACTGCCAATGGCCAGTTTGTGGCAGGCGTGATCGGTAACTATGATATCAGTGTAATCTTAGGCGATTTCTCGATCGGTGCGCGTCCTGTAATCGACAGAGATCCTGATGATGGTGGCGAAGATGTTGGCGGCGGCGATGAAGAAGAGCCTGCCGAAGACATTATAATCGAAGATGAGACTACTCCTTTGGCACAATTGCCGGTTCTTGATCCGGCCATAGTACCGGAAGACAGTGAAGAAGTCTTGATTATGGAAGAAGAAGTGCCGCTAGGCAACTTGCCTCAAACCGGTGCAGTAGGTGTAAGCATGAATATGTTGCTGGCGATAGTTTTATCGGCTCTCTCCGGATTAGGGCTGTTATTAAAGAAACGTCGCTAAATGCAAACCATTAGGTAAATAAAAAGAGGCTGTCGCACTAAGCCCAATCAAAAAACAGAAAACGAGCACCCAAAAGGGTAGCTCGTTTTCTCGATTTCCAGTACAATTAACTTGCTTAAAAAACTCAAAGATTTTTAAAATAGGTTTCAGCAGTGCAATATCACTTGGCATTAGGGCATAAATAATGTGCTGTCTTTCATGGACATTGTAATGATTCATGGCGCACATGGCTTTTTAATTACGCAGTTTTTATCGCCTTACACCAATAAACGCAATGACCGCTTTGGTGGTTCTTTAGAGAACAGGGCGCGCATTGCTTTAATGATTGTGGATAAAGTACGGGAAAGAGTGGGCCCTGATTTTCCGATTGAATTCCGCTTTACGGTTGATGAAATGTTCGATGGCGGTTATCGCTTTGATGAAGCCTTAGAATTTATAAAAATGTTAGATGGCAAGGTGGATATTATTCATTTATCTATAGGCGCCTTTACTAATTGGATTGGTGCTACTTATATGTTTAGTGTTTTTCATCAGCATGGGCATGTGGTTAAATATGCCGAGGCGGCCAAAAAAGTAGTTAAAAAAAGTTATATTTGTGTTGTGGGTAGTATCAATCACCCCGAATTAATGGAAGAAATTATTGCTTCGGGCAAAGCTGATATGGTAGCTGCTTGCCGAACCCTTCTGGCTGACCCCGCCTTGCCTCAAAAAGCCAGGCGCGGTCAAGTAGAGGATATTGTGCCATGCATTAGCTGCACTTATTGCCTATCTAATAATTATCCACCCGATGTAATTCCCTTTTATAAAGGGGTTTTGCATTGTTCGGTTAACCCATTGGTTGGCCATGAGGATTATGTGCGTACTTTGCCTGCTGTTAAAGAACCAAAGCGCATAGTTATTGCCGGCGGTGGCCCGGCCGGAATGAAGGCAGCGCTTACCGCTGCCGAACGCGGTCATCAGGTACTGCTTTTTGAAAAGAATAATTACTTGGGTGGCGCCCTGTATCATGCTAGCCAGCCCATGCTTAAAAAAGATTTAAAAGCCTTTTTAGATTATTTGATTTGCCAAATTAAAAAAAGCAATATCGATTTGCGCCTTAATTGCGAACTTACCCCCGAATTGGCTGCTGAACTTAAGCCGGATGTGATTATTGCTGCCTGCGGCGCTAAAGCCAAACAGTTACCTATACCCGGCGCAGATTTAGAACATGTATTGCTAGGCTCTGAGCTACCACTTTTTGATAAAATTAAGGGGGATATCTTTATTATCGGCGCTGGTGCTACCGGTTGTGATGAAGCCATCGAATTAGCTCAAGCAGGCCATAAGGTAACCGTTGCCGAGATGAGCGATAAAGTCATGAATGATGGTGCGGCTATTTATCGCCGTGGTGTCCTCAAAAAATTTGAGGATTTGGATAATTTGCAACTATTGCTTAATACAACTTGTGCCAGTATCACTAAACAAGGTGTTAATCTTAAAGATGGTGATGGCAATGAGCAATTTGTGGCAGCTAATACGGTAATTATAGCCGGCGGTTCTGCAAGTGTACAAGATTATTGCGAGCAATGGATGCAAATGGTTTATGATTTTAGAATGATTGGTGATTGTCAAAAACCCAGCCATGTAGGCAAAGCAATTCATGATGGTTTTTTTGCAGCATTGCAATTTTAAACTAATAGGAGGATAAAGTGAATATCTCAATTCAAAAAACCAAACAAATTAAAGAAGTAATTTTAAGTGATTGCAAGCCAAGCCTAGAACAATTTATAGCGGTGGTACGTTATGGGGCTAAGTTAAGCTTTAGCTTAGACATGAAGCAAACCATTGATCAAAATCGTCAATTACTGGAAAAGTTTTTGGCCGAAGAACGGATAATTTACGGTGTTACAACCGGTTTTGGCGAAAATGTTAATCAAATAATTGCAACAGATGATGCCCAGCAATTGCAAAAAAATATAGTGCGCTCCCATGCTTGCGCTATGGGTGAACCTTTAACCAAAGAGCAAGCCCGTGCAGTGATGTTAATGACCATTCTTAATGCCGGCAAAGGCCATTCCGGAATTAGATATCAAACCCTAGATTTGATCCGTAATTTGCTTAATCACGACCTATATCCCTATGCTCCAAGCGAGGGTTCGGTAGCTTATTTAGGGGTAGAAGGCCATTTAGCCATGACTTATATGGGCGAAGGGCAAATTTATCAAGATGGTAAAGCCCTGCCAGCAGCCCAAGTATTGGCCGCTTATAATTTAGAGCCGATTGTTTATCAATGCAAAGAGGGTTTATCAATTCTTAATGGCTCAATTACTGTTACCGCCTTGGGTTTAATTGCCTTATACGATTCAATTATTACTGTTAAAAACCTGGAGATTGGGGGAGCGCTTTATTATGAAGCAATGCGTGCTACAACCAAAGCCCTCGACCCACGCATTCATAATAATAAGCAGCACAGTGAACAAAGGGAAGCTGCTATTAATTTGCTAAGGATGCTTGAGGGCAGTGAAATTGCTGCTAATCATCGTGACGACAAAGTTCAAGATGCCTATTCGCTGCGCTCGCTGGCGCAAATTACCGGTGCAGTTAAACGGCTGATTAAAGAGGCTTATCAGGTAATGCTTGATGAAATGCATTCGGTTAGCGATAATCCTCAAATTTTTGGCGAAGATAATAATGATGGCGTGGCTTTAATGTGTGGTAATTTCGACGGCACTTATGTTGGATCTCATGCCGATATGCTGGCTATGGCCCATGCTATTATGGGTACCTTAGCCGAAAGAGCTACCGATCGCATGGTTAATCATAAATTAAGCGATGGTTTACCGCCCTTTTTGGTTAAAAACCCCGGTTTAAATAATGGCTTAATGATTTTACAATATACAGCCGCCGGATTGGTTGGCGAAATTAAAGTTTTAGCCCATCCTTCTACAATTGATAATATCTCTACCTGTGCTAATCAGGAAGACCCGGTTTCTTTAGCCTATTATGCCTGCAAAAAGGCCGGCCAAACTGCTAAAAAACTGCAATATATAGCTGCCATTGAAATCTTTACCGCCTTGCAAGCAATCGACTTTTTAGCACCGGAAAAACAATCCCCCGGTTTAGCCAAAGTGCATGATTTGATTCGCCAAAAAGTACCATTTGTTGATCAAGATCGTTTTTATGGCCATGATTTGGATTATCTGCTGCAATTAATCAATGACGAAAGTATAATTAATTGGCTAGAAGATGAAATTGGTGAGTTGGTTTTTTAATTTGATTAATATTTCCTTTTGATATTGTATTAATCTATTGCTGTAATTCATTTAATTTTTACAACAATTTAATTTAATTTTTGAAATACAAAGTTAATTTTATATGTCATAATTGATTATATCAATACCCAAAAGAACATAGCAATCAATGAGGTATTAATGATAATTTAAACGGAGGTATGTATAATGGCAGAAACAAAGAAAACCGTAGTTAAAAAATACTCATTAAGAAAAGTCATCTTTTTCCCGGTATCGGCCATCTTTTTAGGTGCAATTATTTTTGGCTTAGTAGACCCTTCCGGCTTTTTCAACCTGGAAAACGCTATTACCCAGTTTGGTTTTGATTATTTTGGCTGGCTTTATGTTATGGTAACTGTGGCCTCTATGGGCATATTGGCCTGGCTTTATTTTGGCAAACATGGCAATATTGTTATAGGTGGGCCTAAGGCCGAACCTTTTTATAAAAAGAAATGGCATTGGTTTGCTGTTGTGCTATGTGGCACTATTGGTACCGGCATGGTTATTTGGGGCGTATGCGAACCGGCAATTTATTTTTCCGAGCCGGTACCCGGGGTATGGCCGGCGCTTACCCCCCGTACGCAGGAAGCAGCCGTATATGGTATGGGCACAATTCTTTTGCATTGGGGTTTTCCCGCCATCGCATTATATACAATTATGGGTGTTGTTGTTGGTTTTGCGGTTTATAATATGAAATTGCCGCTTAGGGTTAGCTCGATTGCTTATCCGCTACTAGGCAAAAAATGTAATGGTGCTTTTGGTAATTTAATCGATTTATTTAGTTGCTTTGCTATAGCCGTTTCGGTAGCTACAGTTTTAATGGTTGGCACCACTACCTTAAGTGCCGGTTTTGATGCGATGACCGGTGTTCCCTCCGGTTTATCCATGCAAGCTATTATTCTTATTCTTTTAGTTGTTACCTATATTATTTCTTCATGCACCGGCCTTTTAAAAGGGGTAAAAATTCTTTCTAATATTAATACTTATGTTTTTATTGCCTTGGTTGGTTTTGTATTGATATTTGGTGGCACCCGTTTTATCGCCGTTCTTTCTACCGAATCTTTAGGCGCTCAATTTGATATGTTCTTTTCCCGTATGACCTATTTAGGTGCTGTTAATGGCGATCAATGGCCTAAATGGTGGACTGTTAACTATTGGCTGTTTATGATAGTTTATGGCCCGATGATGGGCATGTTCTTTGCCAAAATCGGCCGTGGCCGTTCAATTAAAGAATTTATCTCGGTACACACTTTATCGGCTATATTTATTATTGCTTGGTTCTGTATTTTTGGCAGTGCCACCATCAATATCGAGATGAATACCGATGCCAGCATTTATGCTGCAAGTCAAGCTTTAGGTAATGAAGCCGCTGTTTTTGAATTCTTTAAACATTTCCCGCTTACGCAAGTAACCAGTATCCTGTTTATTGGCATCTTATTCCTATCGATTGTAACTATGGGGGATGGCCTGGTTACATCGGTAGCGGCCATGTCTATTAATTCTGATGAGGGTGCTGTAGCCGAGCCGCCACGCAAGCTTAAAATTTTTTGGGGTGTGGTAATGGCTTCTATTGCCTTTGTTAGTATCTTTTCAAATACGGCCTCAGAAGATGGCATTAATATGCTGATGGCTGCCAGGATGTTGCCAATGATTGGCGCTATGCCAATGCTAATTGTCTATATTATTGGCATTTTCTCGGTATTTAAAATATTCGGCAAGGATAATATTTCTAAGTACAATACCGCTTACGATCCCGAGCAATCTATTGTTGAGCCGGAATTAAGGCAGAACTACGAAATAAGCGATTATAACTACGAAGATTAATTATATGGGGGGCGGTTCAAGCTGGACTGCCCCCTCTTTAAATAAGGAGCAAATATATGTTATATAAGTTACAGGTTCTTAGCGAGCAACAAATCAAGGATATTCACGAAAAAACCCTAATTTATATCGAAAATCATGGCCTTACTCTTAAAAATGAGCAATGCCGTGAACTTTTAGCCGCCTATGGGGCAACGGTAATGGGCGAAGTGGTAAAAATACCCCGCAATCTGGTTGAGGCTGCCTTAAAGCAAGTGCCTGCATCTTTTGAAATTGTGGCCAGGGATCGTAATAAAAATATTAAACTAGGGGTAGATTGCCCTACTATTTACGGCCCTACTACCGGCAACCCCTTTGTAACTGAAAATGGCTTAAAAAGAAATGCTAGCGCAGAAGATTGGGTACGCGCTGTTAAATTAGCCCACACTTCCGATGTTTGCGATTTTATGGTACCTACTATTATCGACCATCAATGTGATGATATTGTTAAAATGTATAATGAGTATATTTATAAATCGCTACTAATGTCGGATAAGGCTTTTGTTGGCATTGCGGCCAATCCGCAAATAGCCCGCTTAAGCTTAGATATGGCCAAAATTGCCGTGCAAGCTAAAGACGGACAATATTACACTATGTGCGGTGCAAACACTAATTCGCCCTTGGTTTTGGATGATAATATGGCGGCAGCTATTTACCAGGTTACCTCGGCTGGGCAGCCGATTATGATTTCTTCTTGCGCAATGGCCGGCCTTACTTCGCATATAGGCATTGCCGAAACTATTTTAATTACCAATATCGAAATTATTTTTGCAATTGTTTTAGCGCAGGCTGTTAAGCCCGGCATTGCCTGCATTTATGGCAATGTTAGTGGCTCTAGCGATTTAAAGACCTTAACTGTAGCGATGAGTTCCCCCGATACCCACTTACTAACAACTGCCACTGCTCAAATGGCTAAATTCTATAATGTTCCGGCGCGTATTTGTGGATGTTATAGTGATGCTAAAACTTTGGATGCTCAAGCCGGGCTGGAAAGTGGCCTTTCTATGCTAATTAGTGGCTTGAACAATGGCAGTTTAGTCCTGCATGCTTTTGGGATGCTGGAGGCCTTTAATGCCATAAGTTTTGATAAATGGTTGCTTGATGAGGAAATTGTTCGCTATGGCCAATACCTGCTCCATAAAGAAGTTGCTCCCATTAAAGGCGATATCATTGATATTATCAATCAAATTGGGCATGGTAAAAGATATCTTTACGAAAAAAGCACTTTAAGTGAGTTTAAAGAGGCCTTCTTTATCCCGCAAATATGCGATCGGTTAAGCTATGATATTTGGCATAAACAAGAAATAGATATTGAAAGCACCTGCAATAAACTTTGTGCCGAGCGTATAGATTCTTATAAAATTCCACCGATAGAACAAAAAGTTGCTAACAAATTAAAGGATTATTATCATCAACTTGCATAGTTAGGGTAAATAATAACTGAATTGTCAAGTTAAGTGCAACACTTTGTTAAAAAAGACTTCGTAAGGTGATTTCCATACGAGACACTTGCGAGGTCTTTTGTTTAGCAAATCAACAATATCATCCTGAGAAATATCTGCAAATGCAGTTCGTTTCGGGAAAAACTTTCTTAATAGGCTATTGGCGTTTTTATTTGTGCCTCGCTGATGAGGGCAAGAGAGGCCTGCAAAATATACTTTGCAGGCCCAGTTCTCTATGCATGGAAAAATTTTTGCTATGATCTACAGTAAAAGATTGTACCTTTTTAGGCGGTAGTGTGGCAAGATTCAAAAGTGCATTATCATGATAGTCTTTAGCACAACTGCTCCTATTCGCCTAATTATTTTATTATAAAACATATGATTATATGTTAAAATTTTTATAAGTAGTGTGTGCTTATTCAAAGAAGTGCATTGCATTTTACAGTAATAGTTTTTGCAAATAATAATTCACCAAATCATAGGCCAAAGCTGCGAATAAGCTTTATATTTAGAGTGGAGTTACAAATCGGTGCCCACTTTCAGGCGGCAAGCGCCGCCAAGCAAAGTTGCGCTCTAGGTTATCCTAGGGCGTAAGAGCTTGTTCCTCAATGAGAATATTGCTATGGATACCAAAGATTATCTTGATTTTGACGGTCAGAGCTATATTGAACAGATGATAGCAACAAACCCCAATCCCCTGCTATCGCCGTATGGTTTTATTTATTCCAATCAAAATCAGCCGGAGGAAATGCACAATGGTCGCAATTTTCCCGATTATGTTTATAAAGATTCGCCTATTACTTTGGAATTAAGCTCAAATGATGAAAGCGAATATTTATATCGAGCAGCAGGATTTTATGATTGATGGTAGAGCTGTTAATATCCATCTTTGGAGTAGTGGCGGCGATTGGGTTATTAAGACTGCTGAAGAAATGGGATTTGATGAACAAAGCCCCAGCTTTGGCTTGAATATGACATAAAAATACCGGCAAGAAGAAAAAATCTTGCCGGTATTTTTTATTCGGCTAAAGCAATTACCATGCCGACAGCGCGCTCTTTTTTAGCAGTGGATAAATCACGAAAAGCAGCTAAAAGCTCAATTTCCAGCTTGGATAAATCAGATTTGACGATCAAGGTTTTGATATCGGTTCGACCAAGAAGATAGTCTACCGAAACATTTAATTCATCGGCAAGTTTAGCAAGCGTAGTTAAATCAGGCTCAGAGCGACCTATTTCATAGCCGCTGATAGTTTCTTGAGCTGCGCCGATTTTCATACCAAGATTAAGTTGAGATAAATTTTTGGCTTTTCTGGCCTCGGTTAGTCTTTTCAAAATAACACCGTCTTTAGTTAGTTTAGCACTATTTATTATAACTGTTTTAACTTGACTAATTCAGTATGTTTCGCTATAATCAACAGTTGATAATAAACTGCTAAATATTGGAAAATTAACTAAAAGGAGATGCCTGTCATGAACAAAGCTGCTGTTATTGCATTTACCGGCCAGCGCCAATTACCCAAAGGGCAAAACCTAAAAAAACTAGAAGGGAGGCTATATGCAGAAATAGAAAAGTCAATCATCGAAGGCTATACCACTTTCCTATTCGGAGCAGCTCTGGGATGGGATCAATTATGCGCAAAGGTGGTTATCCAACACAAAATCCAATACCCCCATATCAAATTAAAAGCCATAATCCCCTTTCCCGGTCAAGAAAATCGCTGGTCAGGGCAAGAAAAAAGTGATTATCACGCACTGCTGCAAAGCTGTGACGAGATAATCATCGTAAGCCAAAGTTTTCATAAAGACTGCTACCGTATCAGAGACCAATACCTGGTAGACAATGCCGCAAAACTAATCGCCTATTACAATGGCAGGTGAACAAGCTTGGGAAATGATAGAAGCTGCAAATATGTTTAATGATGAAGCCCCCGATGGCAAGGAATATATTGTTGCCATGATAAAAGCTGATGTTCATGATGTGGAGGATAATGCTGCTTTATATCTATCTGATTTTAGCTTTGATGGATTTGCTGGCAGTAATGAAAGTTTGGAACGGGCCAGTGTTGTTGATCCTGCCCCTGAGTTTAGTGGTGAAATTTATGCCGGTGGCAGCCTTGAAGGATATGTTGTTTTCTTAGTGGATCAAATGGATACCGCCCCCAAATTTGTATATGGCAAAGATTATGATGGAACAGGTGGCATCTGGTTTAGCTTAGTTTAGTACTTAGTATTATCTAAGTTGTCAAAAATTAAAAAAGCAAATGCCTAGCTGCATATGCGCAGTGAAGCATTTGCTTTTTTAATCCATGAGTCCAGCTACTTCAGTTGTTTATATATTCGGCGATATCTTCAAGGCGACAATCCAAAATCTCACATAATTGATTAAGGGTATGGGTGC
>CAYJPF010000085.1:0-11314 GCA_964372025.1 uncultured Peptococcaceae bacterium
TCGTTTTTGGTTACTTTTTGCGACCAAAAAGTAACAACCCCCTCTGCGACTAAAGGAAATAAACTAACAAACGTAGGCGAGGGCAAGCCAAACCTTTCAACCCACGAAATACAACCCAAATTAAATATCCGCCGAAAAATGTAAGCAACCTACAACCCAGCTAACAAAAAGCAACAAACAGCAAAGGCAAAACCCTGCAATACACGAAACACAACCCAAACAAACTATCCACCGAAAAATGCAAGCACCCTAAACCCAAAGTCAACAACAGCCAACAACAGACAACAACAATCAACAAAAAAAAGCTATCGCAAACAATAATAAAATTTGCGATAGCCCCTCTTTTTTGCTTTCCTAAGCATAAGTTTTGCTTTCTTAAGCATAATCCTCGCTTAATAGTTTCATTAGCGTAGAGCACTTCATTTCTATTTGCTACGCAAATAAAAATAGCAGCTTTCTTTCAATTTTATCAATTCGATTATCAGTTTTTGCAAACACTACATAATCCAATCTAACCTACATTACCATATCTATAATTGAAAGAAAAAACCAAGTTCAAAAGATCAAGTTCAAAAGATAAGACCTTTGCTTTTTGAAAAAAGCAAAAGCAAAAACTTTTAGAATATTTTTCGTTTTTTTTTACCTTGTTGATTTAAGAGCACTTATGCATCTTTTTTGCCATAACCTGCTTGCTTTAACATCATATCTTTTACCTTCATCAGGCGGCTTAAATTGCCTCGCTCGTTTTCGTCCAGCTTCATCGTAATATAACGAATCGTTTCCTCAAATTGAGGTATCATTACATACTCCAATGCATTAACTCGCCTTCTGGTCTTCTCAATCTCAATCGATAGCAATTGTACACTCTTTTCTATCGCCGCCAATTGCAATAAATCAGGCAGAATTTGGGCAATATGATTTAAAGCATCATCCAGCTCGCCCGGAGTAGTCGCAAAACCATAAGGATAAATATCGGCCGCATTATCAGTTGCCATCTTAAAATCATAAACCGGCACATTTACACTCATGATATTCTTTAGGCTCATCTCCAAACTTACCGATTGCTTAGGATATAACAAGCTTTGCTCCAGTAACGCCGGGCTCATCGCTGCCGAGGCCACCGTAAAACTAGCCGCCGACGTGCTTAAAGCCTTTTCTACCTTTAAGCGCAATTCCTTGTTTTGACGCACTATCGCCAAAAATTGCTTCATCAATTCATCACGCTTATCTTTAAGCAGCTTATGACCACGCCTGGCCGTTATCAAGCGGCGCTTAAGACGGGTTAGCTCCATCCGGGTGGGATTTACATTTAATCTGGCCATAATTAGCCCTCCCGATTATCCGGTAAATACTTTTCGATATGCTCGGGCTTAATTCGCTTTAATTCGCCCACCGGCAAAATCGAAAGCAATTCCCAGCCAATCGTTAAAGTTTCCTCAATGGTACGATCATTATCATAACCTTGGGATACATAACGCTTCTCGAATTCTTCGGCAAAGCGGGCATATAGCTTATCTGTATCGGTAAGTGCTGCTTCGCCTAAAATTGTCATCAATTCTTTAGCATTTTTACCACGAGCATAGGCCGCAAAAAGCTGATTCATCGTGCCGGCATGGTCGGCGCGGGTTTTGCCATCGCCAATACCCTTATCCTTCAAACGCGATAAAGAAGGCAAAACATCAATCGGCGGCTTTAAGCCTTTACGATATAATTCGCGCGATAAAATAATCTGCCCCTCGGTAATATAGCCGGTTAAGTCGGGGATAGGATGGGTTTTGTCGTCCTCGGGCATGGTTAAAATTGGGATCATCGTAATCGAACCTTCATCGCCTTTGCGGCGGCCGGCTCTTTCGTATAAGGTGGCTAAGTCGGTATAAAGATAACCGGGATAACCACGGCGCCCCGGTACTTCCTTACGGGCGGCCGATACCTCGCGCAGCGCTTCGGCATAATTGGTGATATCGGTGATGATAACCAATACATGCATATCGCAATCAAAGGCCAAATACTCGGCGGCGGTTAAGGCCATACGGGGGGTGGAGATACGCTCGATAGCAGGGTCGTTGGCTAAGTTCATAAAGCAAACAGTACGGTCGATAGAACCGGTACGCTTAAAATCGTTGATGAAGAAATCAACCTCTTCAAAGGTAATACCTACCGCACAGAATACAACCGCAAATTCGCTATCAGTGCCCAAAACCTCGGCCTGACGAGCAATTTGGGCAGCTAAATTAGCATGCGGTAAACCGCTGCCCGAAAAAATAGGTAGCTTTTGACCACGTACCAGCGTATTTAAGCCATCGATGGCCGAAACACCGGTTTGAATAAACTCCGAAGGATAATCACGAGCAGCCGGATTCATCGGCATACCATTGATATCTAGGCGCTTATCGGCCAGCAGCTCCGGGCCGCCATCGATTGGCTTGCCCATACCATTAAATACGCGGCCTAACATATCCTTAGATACGGCCAATTCTAGGCTATGGCCCAAAAAGCGTACTTTGGAATCGGCCAAGTTAATGCCGGCCGAGCTTTCGAATAACTGCACCATAGCGGCATCTTCATTCATTTCCAATACGCGGCAACGACGGATATCGCCATTTTGCAATTCGATTTCGGCCAATTCATCAAGCTTAACATTTTCTACCCCGGTGACCAACATCAAAGGGCCGGCCACCTCTTTAATTGTACGATATTCTTTAATCATTGGCTACACCACCTTTTGCTTTTATGGCTGCGATTTGGCTGTCTATCTCGCCTTTTAAGGCGGCATAGGCCTTTTCGTATTCCTCTTGGCTAATATCTTTGGCTCTACCGATTTTATCACGGGCAGGTATCGAGAATAAATCTTGCATCTCGATATCCAGCTTGATTACGGCCTGGGCTTGCTTATAATAGTAGAGGATTAATTGCAATAAAGCTTGCTGCTTTTGCAAGGAGGAGTAAGAATCGGTATCGGTAAAGGCGTTTTGCTGCAAAAAGTCCTCGCGCAGCATTTGGGCAGTTTCCATAATTAGGCGGTCTTCGGGGGAAAGGGCATCGATACCTACCAACTGCACAATCTCCTTTAATTCGGCCTCGGCTTGGAGCAGGCTCATGGCCTCTACCCTGGCCTCTACAAAGCTGGCACCTAATTCTTGATCATACCAATCCTTTAGGCGATCTACATATAAAGAATAGGAGTTTAGCCAGTTAATGGCCGGGAAATGACGGGCATAGGCTAAGGATGAATCCAAGCCCCAGAACACTTTTACAATACGCAAAGTGGCCTGCGAAACCGGCTCGGAGATATCGCCGCCGGGCGGGCTAACCGCACCAATCGCCGAAAGAGCACCAACCCTGCCATCATTACCTTGGCAAACAACACGGCCGGCACGCTCGTAAAACTGGGCTAAGCGCGAGGTTAAATAAGCCGGATAGCCTTCCTCGCCGGGCATTTCCTCCAAGCGGCCGGACATCTCACGCAGGGCTTCGGCCCAACGAGAGGTAGAATCGGCAATTAGGGCTACCGCATAGCCCATATCGCGGAAATATTCGGCAATGGTAATCCCGGTATAAACCGAGGCCTCGCGGGCGGCAACCGGCATATCGGAAGTATTGGCGATAAGCACTGTTCTTTGCATTAAGCTTTCGCCGCTGCGGGGGTCTTTTAGCTCGGGGAATTCCATTAAAACGTCGGTCATCTCATTGCCGCGCTCGCCGCAGCCTACATAAATAACGATATCAACATCGCTCCACTTAGCCAGCTGATGCTGTACCACTGTTTTGCCGGAACCAAAAGGCCCGGGTACAGCGGCCGTACCGCCTTTGGCAATCGGGAAAAAGGTATCGATAATTCTTTGCCCGGTAATCATTGGTACATCGGGCGGCAATTTTTCTTTATAGGGGCGGCCAACACGCACCGGCCATTTTTGCATCAGGCTAAGGCCTTCTTCGCTGCCATCGGCTTTTTTGATGGTATAAACAATTTCGTCTACGGTAAATTCACCGCTTTTGATATCGCTAATAACACCGCCTTGACGAGGGGGAAGCATAATTTTATGTTCAACCACCGAGGTTTCCTGCACGATGCCGATAATATCGCCGGGGCTAACGGTATCGCCCACTTTAACTGCGGGCTTAAAGGCCCACTTTTTATCACGATCGAGCGCTTTTACGCTGATACCACGGGTAATGCTGCTGCCCACTTTTTTGCGAATTTCTTCCAAGGGGCGCTGAATACCATCATAAATGGTTTCGATTAAGCCGGGGCCTAATTCTACCGATAAGGGGGCACCGGTAGTAACAACTTCATCCCCGGGGCCGATACCTGCTGTTTCTTCATAAACCTGGATAGAAGCATTGCCTTCACGCATTTCGATAATCTCGCCGATTAGGCGATTTTTACCTACATGCACCACATCAAACATATTGGCATGAGCCATATTTGAAGCAACGATTAAAGGGCCCGCTACTTTGACGATTTTTCCTGTTTCCATGGCTTTACCTTCCTTTTAACAAATTTGCTATTCTAGAATATTAGAACCAACAGCCTTTTCCACGGCTTTATCGATATTGGCCAAGCCCAAGCCCCTAGAACCCTCACGGTCGGGGATTAGGATAATGGCAGGGGCAACCATGGTTGCATAATCGGCTAATTCCTCGCTTAAGGCCTGGGCTAGTTTTTCGGTTAAATAGATAACCGCATAATTATCCGCTGCCAATTTATGCAAGGCTTTAGCTGCTATTTGGGCATCTTCTACCGGTACGGTTTTAATGCCCAAAGCCGAAAAGGCCAAAATACTTTCTCTATCGCCGATAACCGCTATTTTATACATAGGTTTTCCGCAACCTTTCCATTATGGATTGTGGCTGATCGCCGATTTTGCGCCCGGCCATTAAAGTAAATACGGCCGTGCTTTCTAATTCGGTGGCGGCCAAAAAGGCCATTACCGGCTCTACGCCAAAGCCCACATATTTGGCCTGCTGCCAATGGCTGATTAAGGCATCATCGGCCAGGCGATCCATTTCGGCTAAGCCGATTTGGCCGCGCAAAGCCTTAGCACCTGCTTGGGCGGCTTGCGCTAGGGCATGGCCGTCTTTATACAGGCTTTCGAGGGCTTCGGGGGTAATATCTACCTTTAGCATGGCCAAAGGGGTAATACCACCATTGATATAAAAATCGGCCAAACGGCTAAAATCTTGGCCGCTATGCTTTAAGCGCACTGCCATCCGCAGATTGGCGCTATCGATGGCCAAACGAACATATTCCTTTAAAAGCTTAATCCCGCTTTTGGCGGCGATATCGCTCATTTGCTGATACATGGCCTGATCTAAAACCGTATCGGCCAAGCGTGGATCTTGGGTGCGGGCCAGCATTTCCTCGGCTTTTTTGGCAGCATCCCTTAAGGCGGCCGGCAAAAGATCAAAAGCACTTTCTTCGGCTACTTTTTCGATAATGGCTGCATCAACGGTGCCGGTATTTAGCAATAGATGGCTAAATTCCTCGCCTTTGGCTTTGCCTTTGATTAAGGCCTTAATATTATGATAATCATATTTAAGGCGGAATAAGCCAATTAGGCTTTTATCGGGCAAAACTTTTTCTAATTCGCTAAAGGTATAGGCCTGCTTGGCATTTAAGGCCTTGGCTAAATCCTTGATATCATCGCCATAGCCGCATTCGCTTAAAACCTTAAGCGCTTCGTCATCGGTGGGCGCTTCGGCCATTTTGCGTAAACGATCGCGGTTGAGCAGGCTATTTTCCAAGGCTCTTACCCTGGCCGAGGCATATAAATAGTCTATGTCTTGATATTGTGCCACTCAATCACTCCCTTAATCGGCGAATAATATTTCGGCAATTTCGCCGGCTAATTGCTCGCGGGTATCCCAAATAAGTTTGGCCAAAGAGCAATTAATTTCTAAAGCGCCTTCGCTAATAATAAAGCCAAAGCCGATATCCTTGGCCTTAGTTGCCAATTGCAATTCGCCCTTTTTACCCAGCTTAACCAATTCTTGATTGGCCTTGCTAATAATAGATTCGGCCAGATGCGCATATTGCGGGGCAAACATAACTTGCCCACTGCCGCCAATGGTAGAGGCTATCATCAATTTAAGCAATAAAGCTTCTTTTTCGATATCGGGCAAATTATCCAAATGCGCTATGGCCTGCTTAAAGGCCTCGTCGATCATGGCTTGCTTTTCGGCAAGCATTTCTTTGCGCACTTCTAATTCGGCACCGGCCATAATCCGCTCGCCGGCACGCTCGATATCCAAAACATTTTTTTCCTCGATTTGGCCTAAGGCCAGCTCGGTTTTTTGCTGATAGTCTTTGCTAATTATAGCGGCCTCGTCACGGGCAGCATTTAAAATTTGCTCTTTTTGCGCATTGGCATCTGCGATAATTTTTTCGATAATATTTTCAATGCCGTTCATATAAAACCCCTATCTTTGAAGTTTTTAGTTGCTATTATACATTGATCAACATTAAGATAGATACCAATAAGGCCAGCACGGCATAGGTTTCTACCATGGCCGGATAAAGCATCGATTTGGCTAATTCTTCGGGGCGCTTAGCAATAATGCCCATCGAGGCAGCAGCAGCGCGGCCTTGGGCAATGCCCGAAAAATAGCCGGCAATAGCAATAGGTAAGGCCGATACAAAATAGCCTAAGCCCTGGGTAATAGCTAAATCAGTATTACCGGCAAAAACACCGGTATTGCTCATAATCAAAAAGGCAATTAATAAACCGTAAATACCTTGGGTGCCGGGCAAAGCTTGCAAAAGCAAAGTTTGGCCGAATTTACCGGGATCTTCGGTTAAAACCCCTGCGGCCGATTCGCCGGCAATACCTACACCTTTAGCGCTACCGGCACCGGCAAAACCGGCGGCCAATGCTGCACCTAATAATGCCCAAAACATACCATTGCTCAACCATTCAAAAGCTCCCATTTACTTTTCCTCCTTAATATGCACATATTTATTTTTGTAATATAGCGGCCTAAAAGCACGGCCACCTGCTGCAAAAAATCGTCCGAAAAATTCAACATAAATCAAGCGGCAGCTATGCACAAAAGCGCCCAGCAGGCCGATAAACAAATTGAATGTTTGGCCGACAACAAACACAACTACGAATAAAATCCAGCCAACAACCCCATCGCCGGCTAAAGAACCCATCGAGTTCATAACCTGGGCTACAACCCCGGTAGATAAACCCAAGGCCATTAACCTGGAATAAGATAGGATATCCGATAAATAAGCGGTAATGCCATAAAGCGAGCTTAAACCACCCATCACCTTGCCTAAAATTGTGGGCTTTTTGCGGCCGCCGGTAACAAGTACCCCGGCTGCACCGGCTGCGGCAATATAAATGCCAAAGCTTGCACCTAGCAAGGTGGCGATTAGGCCGCCAACTATCAAATACCAAAGGCCGATATCGCAAATAGCATCGACGGTATTGCCTTCTTTAATCATCCGATAGGCGCTTAAGCCCATACCGATAAACAGGTTAACAACACCAATGCCGATTGCAATAAAGAGCACGGAAATCGGGTCTTCTAAAGGATTGAATAAAATTGGCGGTATTGCCCAGTTATCATAGCCAAGCATTTTGCCCAAAGCAGTGGGAAAATCGCCAAACCAACTGGAGAATAATGCCCCAAATATTATAGAAGAAACACCAACGGCGCAGGCTACAATCAGGAAATTACGAATAGTACCTGTAGGCTGCATTTTTTTAATTGCCCAAAAAGTGGCTAAGGACAAGATTAAACCATACATGGCATCGCCCAACATCATCCCAAAAAAGAGCACGAAGAAGAACATAACAAAAGGATTGGGATCGACAACCGATCCGGCCTTGGGCATACCATATAATTCGGTGATGGCCGCAAAGGGGGCGGCAGCCGCCGAATTTTGCATTAAGGTGGGGATATCATCTTCCGGGGCGGGCTCGCTAAATTGCCAAGCGCAGCCTAGGGAAGCTAAAATATCGGCCACTTGCTTTTCCTTAGGGGTGGGCACCCAGGCCTCCCAGTACATGGTATTTTGGCCGATTAAAAAATCTTTGCTTAAATTTTGCCAATCCATTTGCAAATTAAGAGCATCGAAGGCCAATTCCAAAAGCGGCAAATCTTTTTTAAGAGCATCTAATTCTTTAATAGTACTTTCTTGTTCTTTTTGCAAATCGCGGCAAATATCCTCGGCATTTTGCTTAGCAATACGAGCCTGGCCAATTTCGTCTTTAAGCTGAATTTGACTAAAGCTATAGGGCTTAAGCAGCTCGCTTAATTGCTCGGTTATGGCCTTATGGCCAATAATTTGCCAATAATGATTTTCATTATCTGAGGATATTAAGTCTACCTTAATTAGGCTAATTTGCCGCTCTACCTCTTCCCTAATCAAACGGCTATCATGGGCCGAAGGGCAAGTTAAGCGCCAAACAAAAAACTGTTTGCCGCCATCGGCCTCTAAGGCGATATCGCTATCTAACCAGGGTTTTAGGGCAGCCATCCTAACTGTTTGTTGATTTTGTTCTGCAAAGATATTAGTTAACTTTTGATTAAGCTCCATTATTTGCAAAGCTTTGGCTAAAGCATTGCCTTGCATATCCAAATCATATAATTCCTGCTCTATATAGCTTGCACGAGGTGCTAAGAGCGGTTTTTTGATTTTGGTATACTTATGCAAGGTATCGATTGCAGCCTGAATTTGATTACGCTTGGCCACAATAGTATTATCTTGCTTAAATGCAGCTAAAGCACCGCTTGCCACCAATTCTTGCCCGGCTTGAGCATCTTTAATCTCCACCGAGCCTAAAGGGGTAAGGGCCCGCAAAACAGCCTCTTTTTGCTGGGTTGGCATAATAGTTTGCAGTTTTTTCATGCCAATAAGTGTCATTAATCACCCACAACCCTTCGTAAAATTATCTCGATTGCTTGTTTTGTGCGCGGGGCGGCTTTTTCTTTTAGGGCGCTAATTTCGTTGCGCACTTGCTCGGTTTTTACCGAGGCTCGCGCGCGGCTTTGATCGGTAGCATCTTTTAGTTTTTCGTCAGCGGCTTTTTGGGCTTGTTCTGATTTTTCGGCCAGGCTTGTTTCGCCATTTGCCGAGGCTTGCTTTTTGAGCTTTTTTGCTTCTGTTTGCGCATCAATAATTATTTGTTGCGCCTTTTGTTCAGCTTGATAAATATCCTTCAAAGCATCTACTGCCATCATATCACCACCTTAAATTAAAATAGCAAAAATTTTTACGAATACTAAAATTTGTCACAAGTAGGTACTGTATAATTATACCATTAATAAACTAGTGATGTCAATCATTATAGTGCTTTCTGCCAGCAATTTTGCTATAAATATTTATCAAAATTTTGCAGGAATATCGCCCATAAAAACAGAATAAAGATAGGTTGGCATTATAAATAAAGGAGTTGTGATTATGGCAGAGATTTTAGTAAGCTCAACCCGCGGCTGGGTAGTGGAAAATATTGTACGTGGTACGGTGGTTGTATTAGGCAAGGATGCTAAAATCATCGGTTCTTGTGGGGATAGTCATTTTTTATCATATATTCGCTCATCGGCCAAGCCTTTATTAAGTACCTTTATGCTACAAACAGGGGTAGCGGAGGCTTATGATTTAAATAATCAGCAGATTGCCGTAAGTTCCAGCTCGCATATAGGCGAGGATATCCATGTACAAACAATTACTTCGATACTTGACAAAATCGGCTTAACTGCTGATGATATGAATATCGGCACGGATTATTCTATGTACAAGCCCTTGCGCGAGCAGCGTATAGCAGCAGGGATAGCGCCGCATAAACTGTATCATTGTTGTTCGGGCAAGCATGCATTGATGATGGCAACTTGTTTGCATATGGGTTGGGATATAGCCAATTATCAGGATTTAGAGCATCCATTGCAGCAATATTTACTGCAACAATTTGCGGCTATTGCCGAATTACAAGTAGAGGATATTCATATTGGCATAGATGGTTGTGGTGTACCTGTTTATGCATTACCTTTATACAATATTGGTTTAACTTATTACAATTTATTTAATAAAAGCCGGATGATGCCTGAGCAGGCAGCGGCGGCAGACAAGGTACTTAATGCTTTGGCGGAGTATCCGCAATTGATATCGGGTACTGATCAATTTTGCACCGAGATTAACAGGATTACAAAAGGGCGCTTAATTGGCAAATTAGGAGCAGATGGCGTATATTGTTTGGCGCAAAGGGAAGCGGAGTTTTCCCTAGCTGTTAAAACCGAGGATGGCAATGTAGATGTGATGCCGATTATTGTGATTAGGGCTTTGCGTCAAACCGAGATGATTACCGAGGATGAGTTCCAGGCTTTATACCATTTAACGCGGCGTGATTTAACCAATGCTGCCGGCCAAAAGATTGGCGAAATGAAAGCGGCCTATCATTTGGAGATTTTTTAGCATAAATATGCATAAGGTTTTACATTTAAACACAATTTTTAGTTATGGAGTGACAACATTGAGTTTTTGGAAGAAGTTTATACCTAATTTAAGTTGCAAGAGCATCATGGATATACCTTTGAGTGTATTTAGCGAAAATGGGATTAAAGGCATATTATTTGATTTAGACAATACCATAACCGAATGGCATCAAAACGAGGTTAGCCCGGAGGCAAGCAATTGGTTGAAGGCATTAACGGAAGAGGGTTATCGGGTATGTATAGTATCTAATAATAAAAAGCAAAGGGTAGCAGCGGTGGCCGAAAAGTTGGGCTTACCGTATCTTTGCGATGCGGCTAAGCCTGCTAAGCACAGTTATATAAAGGCCTCTAAGCTATTGGATTTACCATGCGAAAGTATGGCGATGGTGGGGGATCAGATATTGACGGATGTATTGGGTGGCAATAGATCCGGCCTTTATACGATATTTGTGGAGTATATAAATCCGCAAGAGCATTGGGGAACGGTGCATTTGATACGTCCATTGGAGCGAATAGTGATGAAGAAGATTAAGAATCAAATAACATAGCTGTTATTTAGTGTAAAAGGGGCTGCCGCATTTGCGGAAAGCCCCTTTGGTATTTTTTTTGTTATTTTGGTTTTGGGATTTTGGTGGATGTTTTTTTTGTTGGGTTTTGTAATGTTTGTTGATTGTTGCCTTTTGTAATGTTTGTTGATTGTTGCCTTTTGTAATGTTTGTTGATTGTTGCCTTTTGTTAGCTGGATTGTGGGTTTCTTACATTTTTCGGCGGATAGTTTGGGTTGCTGTATTTCGTGGGTTGTAGGGTTTTCTTTTATGCTTGTTGCCTTTTGTTAGCTGGATTGTGGGTTTCTTACATTTTTCGGCGGATAGTT
>CAYJPF010000086.1:0-11301 GCA_964372025.1 uncultured Peptococcaceae bacterium
TATGAAGCCGGCAAACTGGGATAAAAATGGGTTCGGATTATGGGCTCGTGCTTAAACAGGGGTAATCAAGTGTTATGATCATTATTACTCGGCGGTGCAAACTTTGCGCATCCATTCATCGGCATACATGGTGTATTCATAGGTAATTTTCCATTCGCCGTCAATTAGCTCCAGCGAAGACATGCTTTGGCAAATTGCCTTTTTGCCTTCTAAGCTTTTGCCGGTAGGTGCGCCGTATTTGCTAAAGCCTAAATTGGTGCCGTTAAAGTAAAAACGACGATATAATTTATAGCCCTTTTCGTCTTTAACCGCAAAAATATCGGCAAAATTAAGCTTAATATCCGGAAAAGCAGCCAATAATTCGGTGGTGTCCTTAACAAAAGCAGCTGCACCATTTAATTTGCCGCCATTGCCGGTTAAAATATAGGCATTGGCATCATAAATATCATAAATGCTGCCAATCCACTTGTATTCATAAATAAGTATCGTATAAAGACGGAAAAACTCGGCAATAGATTGCTCGTCGCTAATAGTAATGCTTTTGATTTGGGCTTCGATAGCCTTCATTTCGTCATATAATTTATCGGATTTATACATTTTCGTTTACCTCCTCGCAGCTATCGAAAGCAGGCGCTTCTTCGTTTTCGGCTTTGATTAAATAGGCATCCGGCTGCTCTTTTATGCTGCTTGTAGTCGATAAAAAGGGCTTAGCCTGGCTTAATACTCTTTCAAAGGCCAAGGTGCTGCGGTTTGCCCATTCTTCTACAACGCGCCAACGGCCATCTACTTTTTTGATCAAACATTCGCAAATATCCACACATTCATGAGGCTCGAAGGCCGCACCGACGCCTAAACCATATTTACTGATACCATTAAAGGTACCCTTAAAATGAACAGCCTGGCCAAAACGGAAACCCTCTTGCGGATTGCCGGTGCCATAAATATGATAAAACATAAATTCCATATCGGGAAAAGCGGCCAAACAGGCCAAGGTATCTTGTACCACTTTATCAACACCAATGATATCGCTATCACCCTGATGATGAATACGCATGCCATCATAATAAAAATCATATATACGGCCAACTTGCTTATATTTCCAGATTAAATGGGTAAGAGCTTCGAATAATTCGCAAACTTGTTCGGCAGTTTCGAATTGGCAATTATCAACAATATGCTCCAAAGCGCGGCGCTCGGCTACAATATTTGGGCTTAACATAAAACACTCTCCTTATTTAGTCATTAGTGCAAACAGCTTTCATTGCGGCAAAATCGTAGGTAGACCATTCTTCTACATAAGTCCATTTGCCATCTACTTTTTTGATAAAGGTATTGGCAATGCCTAAATTGTTTTCCTTAGTTAGTTGCTTACCGGTAGGCGCACCATAACGGCTATATCCGGTATTGGTACCAGTATAATACCAAGGCATCGAAACATGATATCCATCCTTAGCATTACCTTGCCAAATGGTGTTTAAAATTACAATTTTAAGATCCGGGAAGGCGCTTAACCAGCCCATAGTATCGGCCACAATAGCCTTAGCACCCTTAACCTCGCCACCATTGGCAGCATGGATAATAGTATCCTCATTATAGCAATCATAAATTGCGCCCACCATATTATTATTCCAAATAGTATAGGTGGTTTCTTCGATAAAGGCAACTACATCCAGTTCTTCTTGCTGATTAAATTTTTCGAACATATTCGACCTCCCTAATTTAATAAGATAACGTTATCATAAAATATGATATATTATTTGTTGCATTTTGTCAATAGTTTTTAATCTAAAAATTTTAATGCCAGACAGCATTGCTGATTTTGGGCATAAAAAAGCTCGGCTAACTGCAAGCGCAATTAGCCGAGCTCAGACTGTCAAAAAAGCCAAAGTTCAATTTCCCGTGGGGGGATGGAAAGGGGGGCTTGCCCCCCTTGCGTTCAATAGATTGCAGCGTAGCTGCCAATATTCTTTCCCGGTTTTGGAAAGAATATTGCTCGGCTAACTGCAAGCGCAATTAGCCGAGCTAAAATATTTTTTAGAATAAAGGAGCAAATACCAAAGAGATAATAGTCATCAATTTGATTAAGATATTAATCGACGGGCCCGAGGTATCTTTAAAAGGATCGCCTACGGTATCGCCATTAACGGCTGCTGCATGGGCAGAAGAACCTTTGCCGCCATGATGGCCTTCTTCGATATACTTCTTAGCATTATCCCAAGCACCACCGGAATTAGCCATAAAGATAGCAAGCAAGAAACCGGCAACTAAGGTACCGGCCAAAACGCCGGCTAAGGTTTCGGCACCCAAAAACGGGGTTAAGCCGATAACCAAGGGAACTAAAACAGCCATTACGCTGGGCAAAATCATTTCGCGCAGGGCAGCTTTGGCGCTAATATCTACGCATTTAGCATAATCGGCCTTGGCTTCGCCGCTCATTAGGCCCGGGATTTCGCGGAATTGACGACGTACCTCTTCAATCATATAACCGGCAGCTTTACCAACCGATTCCATGGTCATGGCCGAGAATAAGAACGGTAGCATACCACCGATAAATAAGCCGATTACAACCTTAGGATCTAAGATATTAATAGTATCGATACCCACAGCCTGAGTAAAGGCGGTGAATAAGGCCAAAGCGGTAAGAGCAGCCGAACCGATAGCAAAACCTTTACCGATAGCAGCAGTGGTATTACCAACCGAATCGAGCTTGTCGGTAATTTCGCGTACTTCGGGGGGTAAACCGCTCATTTCGGCAATACCGCCGGCATTGTCGGAAATCGGGCCATAAGCATCAACAGCTACAACCATGCCGGTGGTGGAAAGCATACCAACAGCGGCTAAGGCAATGCCGTATAAGCCGGCAAATTCATAAGCGAAGAAAATACCGATCGAAATTAAGATAATCGGGATAGCGGTAGAACCCATACCAACGGCAATACCGCTGATAATATTGGTAGCTGTACCGGTTTCGCAGGATTTGGCAATCTTTTTAACCGGGTTAAAAGATGCCGAAGTATAATACTCGGTAACTTTACCGATGGCAAAACCAACCAATAAACCAACAATGGTAGCAACAAATACGCCCATATTGGTGTAGGTTTCGGCGCCAATGGTATAAGATGATGGTAAAATAGTATTAGTAACAACAAAAATACCGATAATAGCCAAAACAGTAGCTACTAAATTACCTCTGTTTAAGGATTTTTGCGGATCGCCGCCTTCTTTAGCCGATACAAAGAAAGTACCGATAATCGAAGCAATAATACCCACGGCCGAAATTAATACCGGGGCTAACATGCCTTCGCCATTTTCGCCGATGGCCAAAGAGCCACCCAAAGCGATAGCAGCAATAATCGAACCAACATAGGATTCGAATAAATCGGAGCCCATGCCGGCAACATCGCCTACATTATCGCCCACATTATCGGCAATAACGGCCGGATTGCGGGGATCGTCTTCGGGGATACCTGCTTCTACTTTACCTACTAAGTCGGCGCCAACATCGGCAGCTTTGGTATAAATACCGCCACCTACGCGGCCAAATAAAGCAACCGAAGATGCTCCTAAGCCAAAGCCGTTGATAATCGAATTATCGCCATAGAATAAGGCAATTACAATGCCTAGGCCTACTAAGCCTAAGCCTACAACGCTCATACCCATAACTGCACCGCCGGAAAAAGCTACATTTAAAGCTTTGTTTAAACCATGCTTATAGGCAGCATTGGCGGTACGTACATTGGCTTTGGTAGCAACACGCATCCCGATATTACCGGCCAAAATCGAGCAAAAAGCACCGATGGCAAAGGCAATGGCGGTTTGGGGTTTTAGGCTATCCTCGCCGGTGCTTACTAAACCAATAATAGTAATAACAGCAATAAGGGCTAAAACAAAAACAATAAGGGTACGATATTGACGACCTAAAAAGGCCATTGCTCCCGAGGTGATGGCGGCGGCAATTTCTTTCATTCTGTCATTGCCGGCATCAACGCTTGCGATGCGCTTGGTTAATACAAAGGCAAAAACCAAAGCTAGAGCACCTGCAATAGGAGCGAGATAATACATTGAGTTCACTGCAAAAAACCTCCTAAAATATATAATTGCGATTAAGTAGGCAGGCTTTAACCTTCTAAATGCGGCTTAAGCTTGGACTATTTAACCAAATTAAAAGAGCTGATATATTTATCAACCCCAATAATTTTTTACTTATGCCATTACGGCTAAAACCAAAGTTAGCACGATAAAAATCGCAGCTAAAACACGGGTAATTTTGCTTAACTTTTCGTCCATGCTCTTACCCTTACCAAAAAATGTTTCGGCACCGCCGGCAATAGAGCCGCTTAAACCGGCCGATTTACCCGATTGCAATAATACCGAAGCAATAACACCTAAAGAAACCAGAACTTGTAAGATAGTCAATGCTATATACATTGTTTCACCTCCCTTTTGCTGGCAAACAGCGAACCTTACCTCAAAGATATGAGGTTTTAAAGAGTTAAAGTTGAAGATACTAAGGTATTGTATCATAAAAAATTAATTAATACAATATATTTTAGCATTTATTTATAGTTTTTTTTATTTTTTTTTGTGAATTTGGCCAAGACCATGCTTTTGAACTAATTGCTGCTTGAATGCTTAGGTTTTGGATACAAAAAACTGCTATAAACTTGGCGATAAATCAAAAAAAGGGGGCTGCCGCAAATAAAGTAATTGGCGGCAGCCCTAGCGTAAAAAAACTGAAATCATTCGGTTTTTTACGCTATATAAAGGGGGGGTTAAAATTGAGCCTTTAGCAACTCGTAAAACTCGGGAATGGGGATGGGGCGCGAGAACAAATAGCCTTGCCCGGATTTGCAGCCCATCTTGATTAATAAATCGCGTTGCTCTAAGGTTTCTATGCCTTCGGCCAGTACATCTTCGATATGTAAATCATTGCACATGCCAATGGCATGGGTAAGGATGGCTTGATAGCGATCATCTTCGCAGATTTTTTCTATTAAGCTGGTATCAAATTTAATTTGATTAAAATCAACTGCCGTTAAAATCAGCAAATTGGAATAATCTGTACCAAAATCATCTAAAGATACCGAAAAACCGGCCGCTTTAAGGGCATGTATTTTTTCCTTAAGCTCTTGATTGGTTACATGATTATCAGATTCGGTAATCTCGATATCAACTAATTCTAAGGGGATATCGTATTTGGAACAAATATCAAGCATATCGGCAATAATATTATGCTCGCTAAAGGTAATCCGCGATAAGTTAACCGATATCGGCAAGGCATGGCCTACCTTTAGCCATTCCTGCAAGGTTTGGCAAACCGTTTCCAGCACAAAAAGGTCGATATGACGAATAATTTTTTCGCGTTCATATATAGGTACAAATTTATAAGGCGGAATTAAAGCCGTGCCATCCGGGTTAAATTTGCGGATTAAAGCCTCGGCGCCATTAAATTTGCCGGTTTTTAAATCCACTTTTGGCTGCAAATAAACACGGAATAAATTATCATTAAGATCTTGGAATAAAGATTTTATCTCGCCGCTTTTATAGATTTGGCCATGGCTGGCTACCGATTTATAATAGGATTGCTTTTCGATTATCATCAATTCTTCGGCATAATTTACTTCGCGGGTAATGCTAAAAATACCCTGGCGATAGGCATAGCCAAAAGACATACTGCAATCATCATCAGCGGCAATTTGATTGCGCAAATCTTCGATGGCCTGCATAAAGTCTTCTTTGGCAATATCCGGCCATAAAATTACAAATTCGTCGCCACCAAAACGATATACATGTTTATCAAAAATTTGGCGTAAAAGCTTGGCATTAGCTACTATTAAACGGTCGCCATGGCTTTGGCCATAGGTATTATTAATTTCCCTTAGGCCATTAATATTAGCAAAAGCAATGCCTAAGTTAGCAGGGGGAACTTCTTCTAATTGGCTTAAAACCTCCATATATTTATGGCGATTAGCTAAGCCGGTTAAAGCATCGGCATAATGCAAAAAATGAATTTGCTTATCCTTTTGCTTGCGAGTTAAATAATTAAGAATAAAATAGGATAAAGATGTTAAAAGCCCGGCATCGCGTATATGCTGACGGGGATTGGTAAGGCCAATAAAGCCAACCACCGTATCATCTTTAGTTTTTAATGGCACGCCAATTGCTCGATCAACATCTACCGAACGCAAAAAATCATAACCATCGGAAAGGCGCTGGTATTGGGGGTCGGTAAAATCGGCTAAAAAGAATTTATCCTTACGCAATACCAAAAGCCATTGCTTAATAAACTTTAAATCTAATTGTTTGATTTTATGCTTGCGCGAAGGCAAACCTTCTTTTACCCATTCATAAACCTCGATTAGCTTTTTAGCAGTGCTGTCCATCTCGAAAACATAGGCACTATCGGCTTGATAATAGCTGCATACATTCATCAATAGGGTATTAAGGGCATTTTTATTATCCTCGGCTAAGGTATTGATGCAATCAAATAAAGTTTTTTTAGCCTCGTCATCATTGCCCATATCATTAATGGTAGCTTCGATTTTGCCAACAATATCAACAAAATCTATGCGAATCCGAGTATTGCTATGCTCGGTAAGCATCGATTTGATATTAAGCCATTTATTTAGGTATTGATTATATTGCTCCCAGGTATCACTTTTGGTGATCAGAAGCTTGTCTTTATTGCAAAACTCGCAAGGCGAATTGCGGTTTTGCAATACTTGATAGCATTTGCGGCCAATATAATTATTGCCCACATCAAAGGCACGGCAGGCATTTTCGCTTAAATAGATTAATTCATTGCTATCAATATCGGAAACATAGCAAAAAGTATGGATATTTGCAAAGGCATTAACTCTATTATCATTGTTTTGTGCAGGCATAACTAAACTCCAAACATATTATTAAGCAAGTATTATAAAAAATCGGTTACAGTAACAAAATACGCTACCCACCAAATTGTAACATAAAAGTAAATAAAATACAATAAAAAGTTTAGATAATCTACAAATTATTTTTTTTTGTCATTTAGCGAGCTATTTTGTAATATTTTAGTTAATAATATTGGTAACTATTGCTATAATTTAATTATCAATACATAAAACGGTTACAATGTTTAAAGGAGGCGGGTTTTGATATGTTACTAAATGTCAAAAAATATTACATATATTATACAAAAAAGCGGCCGCAACAATTATAGTTGCAGCCGCTTATTTTTAATTGCCGGTACAGCTACCGCCATTAATAATACCGGTTAAAAATTGTAATACTATCAGGATAATAATTAGATTAACTATGCAGCCATAATTGCCAAAACCTTGGCTTTGCGGGCAATCCTCGGCATAGCTTTGATAATCATCACCGGGCATCGTATTATTGCATATCATAGTTAAACCTCCTTAGCAGCCGCAGTTTATGCCGGGTGCACCGCAATTGCCATTGATAATATTGCTTAAAAATTCTAGTACAATAAATAGGATAATCAGATTGATTAAGCAACCCCATAAACCATCATCATAACCACCATTATAGCAACCGGAACCAAAATTAAACATCAATATCGCTCCTTTCGTTTCCCGTTAAGCTGCAAACAGGCAATTTATTTACCCGCTTGCTTAAATTTTTGTGCTTAGCGGTCTGTTATAGTACATGATATGGCCTAGGCTTGGCAAAAGTGATAAACTTTTTTAAAAATTTTTCTTTACAAATTATAAATCTATGCTATAATTGAATTAAGGTCAAAAATAGTCAAAAGGTCAAAGATGGCCAAAAGGTCAAAGATGGCCAAAATTCAAATGCAAGCAAATTTTATTAAGAGGGTGATGCGATGTCTACTTTGGCCAATCAAATCGAGGCCTATTTAAAGCAGCAATTAAGCCGCCATCAGGGCGTACTTGAGCTAAAGCGGGGCGATTTGGCGCAAATTTTTATGTGTGTGCCTTCGCAAATAAACTATGTGCTGGAAACTCGTTTTTCGGCTCAGCAGGGCTATTTGGTCGAAAGTAGGCGGGGCGGCGGCGGTTATATTAGGCTGGTGCGCCTGGATTTGGAAAATAGCGATATGCTGCAAGGCCTGCTTAAGCAAAAGGAGGTTAAAGTTAATCAGCAAAATGGTCAATTATTGCTTAAACGTTTGCTGGAAGAGGATATTTTAACCGAACGGGAATATACTTTAATTGCTGTGCTTTTGGATAAAGAGCTGCTTATGGCCGACTATGATGATGCCGATAGCTTGCGTGGAGCTATGCTTAATAAGCTATTGCTGCATTTATTGCGGGAAGATTTTAAAATTTAATTAGCTGATAATTAATTTTATGACAAAATATAAACGAGGTGATATCATGTTATGTCAAAATTGCAATCAAAATGAAGCTACTGTTAAAATTGTAAAAGTGAATAATGGCCGTCGGGAGGAAATTTTATTATGCGATAGCTGCGCTAAGCAAAACGGCGATATTGATTTTTTTAGCGAAAATAATATTCTTAAAGCCTTTGGCAGCTTTTTTGGCTTTCCCAGCCAGCCCCAAAATTTGGGGATGCGCAAAATGGCGCATCGCTTAACCGAAAAAGCGCAAAAGGTATTGGCCTATGCCGAAAAAACAGCTAAAGAGCAAAAAGCCGCCTATATCGATACCGATCATATTTTATTGGGGCTTTTTGAGCAGGGGCTGGCCGCTAAAGTTCTTGAGCAACTGGGCTTAAATAAAGATGTTTTAGCTAAGGAAAGCCGCGATGAAAATTTAGGCGAGCATGAAAAACCAAATGGTTTTTCGCCACAGGCCAAGCGGGCTTTGCAATTGGCGGTGGAAGAAGCATTAGCGATGGGCTTAAATTTTGTAGATACCGAGCATTTGCTTTTAGGCTTGGCGGCCGAAGGCGAGGGCATGGCCAGTAGCTGGCTTTTGGATATGGCCGATGCCGACCATAAGCGGATACGCAAAATGATTATGCAGATGATTAATCAGGGTTATTCTGCAAATAAAAACGAGCGTAATAGCCGCAGTGGCCAGGCCGAGGCTAAGGCTGCCTCTAAAACGCCAACTGTTGATGAGTTTGGCCGTGATTTAACGGCGATGGCTAAAGAGGATAAATTAGATCCGGTAATTGGTCGCGAAAAGGAAATTCAGCGAGTAATTCAAATTCTTTCGCGGCGCACTAAGAATAATCCGGTGCTAATTGGCGAGCCGGGCGTGGGCAAAACCGCTATTGTAGAGGGTTTGGCGCAGCAGATTATCGAAGGCCATGTGCCGGAAACTTTGCTAAATAAAAGGGTAATTACCGTTGATATGTCTTCTTTGGTGGCCGGATCTAAATATCGTGGCGATTTTGAGGAGCGGATGAAAAAGCTGGTAACCGAGATTATCAGCAATCAAGATATCATTCTTTTTATCGACGAATTGCATACCTTGGTGGGGGCAGGTGCGGCCGAGGGTAGTATTGATGCTGCTAATATCTTAAAGCCGGCGCTTTCGCGCGGCGAATTGCAATGTGTGGGCGCTACAACATTGGAGGAGTATCGCAAGCATATCGAAAAAGATGCTGCCTTAGAGAGGCGTTTTCAATCGGTAACGGTAGAGCAGCCCAGCCAGCAGGAGGCGATTGCGATTTTATATGGCCTGCGTGATAAATACGAGGCGCATCACAGGGTAAAAATTACCGATCAGGCCTTAGAGGCGGCGGTTAATTTGGCGCATCGTTATTTGCCGGATCGTTTTTTGCCTGATAAAGCTATTGATTTAATCGACGAGGCTTCTTCGATGGTACGTTTAGCGGCCTATACCGCGCCGCCTGATTTAAAGGAAAAAGAGGCGCAATTGGCGGCAATTCAAAAGGAAAAAGAGGCGGCTATTAAGGCGCAGGAATATGAAAAAGCAGCTACATTTAGGGATAGCGAGGCTAAGTTAACGGCAGCTATCGAGGCCGGCCGTAAGGGTTGGCAAAAGCAAAACGGCACTAAAAACCTAATAGTTACCGAGGACGAGATAGCTTATGTTTTAGCCGATTGGACATCAATACCGGTGGCCCGCTTAAAGCAGGAAGAAACTGCGCGCTTATTGCAGCTAGAGCAATTATTGCATCAGCGCTTAATTGGCCAAGACGAGGCGGTAGTAAGCATTGCCAAAGCGGTACGCAGGGCTTATTCCGGTTTAAAGGCACCTAATCGGCCGATTGGATCTTTTGTATTTTTAGGGCCAACCGGGGTGGGTAAAACCGAGCTGGCCAGGGCTTTGGCCAATGTGCTATTTGGTTCGGATGATGCCATGGTAAGAATAGATATGAGCGAATATATGGAAAAGCATGCGGTATCGCGCCTGGTAGGAGCGCCGCCCGGCTATATTGGTTTTGATGATGGTGGTCAATTAACTAAAATTGTGCGTCGCAAGCCATACAGTGTAATTTTGCTTGACGAGATTGAAAAGGCGCATCCTGATGTATTTAATATCCTTTTGCAGGTCTTGGAGGATGGCCGCTTAACCGATAGTGGTGGTAGGGTGGTAGATTTTCGCAATACGATTATCATCATGACTTCCAATGTGGGGGCGGCAAATATAGGCAAAAGCCGCAGCATGGGTTTTGATATTGAGGCGGATCAGCGGTCTAGCGATTATCAAAAGATGAAGGATAATATGTTAGACGAGTTAAAGCAGGTATTTAGGCCGGAATTTTTGAATCGTATTGATGATATTGTAGTATTCCATGGCTTGGAGCAGGAGCAATTGCAGGATATTGTGCGCTTAATGGTGGCTGATTTACGGCAGCGTTTGCAGGAGCAGGGACGTGATTTAAGCTTAAGTGATGGTGTATATAAGAAGCTGGCGGCGGAGGGTTATAATCCGGAGTATGGAGCAAGGCCATTACGGCGTGCGGTACTGCGCCTTTTGGAGGATCCTTTAAGCGAAGCAATTTTGGCCGGTCAGTTTAAAGAGCAAGGGCATATTCATGCTAAACTGAAGGGTGATAAGATTAGTTTTGGGCAAGGCTAAAAGTATGGATAAAAAAGAGCAGTGGCAATTAGCGACTGCTCTTTTTTGATTATTGGCTAATGCCTTGCGTCATTATGATGCGGTTGAGTACCCTAAAAAGCTAACCAGCGAAGACAAGTCAAGATATCAAAAGCAACTAGCGAATAGAAAAACTTACTAAACTGTAAAATGTAGTTGGAGCGGTATTTTGTATTTTCCAGGTGGGCGGTTTTTGCCCGTCTGGGAAATACAAAATAAAGGCCGTATCTGTTTGAGGAGCGAAGCGACGAGTTATACGGCCTTAGCGCAGACGAGTCCACATTACAGCGCCGGGTCC
>CAYJPF010000087.1:0-11278 GCA_964372025.1 uncultured Peptococcaceae bacterium
CGCTAAGGCCGCATAACTCGTCGCTTCGCTCCTCAAACATTGCGGCCTTTATTTTGTATTTCCCAGACGGGCAAAAACCGCCCACCTGGAAAATACAAAATACCGCTCCAACTACATTTGCTAGTCTAGTAGATTATTCTATTCGCTAGGTACTTTGGCCTCACATCTTATCTTCGCTCGCTAGCTTTTTAGGGTACTCAAACTTATCTTGCATCCCATCTTACGCTAATGCCATTAAGTTCAAAAATGTCGCCCCTCCGTCATCCTGAGCGTACGCGAAGGGTCTTGCCCTTGTGTTAAGCATGAGCCCATAGTCCGAACCAAAGTAGAACACCCTAAAAGGGTAGCAATCGAAGACAAGACAAGATATCAAAAGCAACTAGCGAGTAGAGCAACTTGCTAAACTGTAAAATGTAGTTGGAGCGGTATTTTTAATTTTCCAGGTGGGGCGGTTTTTGCCCCGTCTGGGAAATTAAAAATAAAGGCCGTATCTGTTTGAGGAGCGTGAGCGACGAGTTATACGGCCTTAGCGCAGACGAGTCCACATTACAGCGCCGGGTCCGCTGATGCGCAACAGCGGTCGTTTTTGGTTACTTTTTGCGACCAAAAAGTAACGCCCCCTCTGCGACTAAAGAAAATAGACTAGCAAATGTAGGCGAGGGCAAGCCAAACCTGCAACACACGAAGCACAACCCAAAGTAAATATCCTATATAATAAAAATATGCTAGACTCTTTTTTAAACGAACCCTAAGCTCTAAGCAAAACATATCTATTATTATAACAAAAAAAGCACAAACTCCTAACCATTTTATTGGTTTGGGGTTGTGCCTATATTCTACCAAAGCAAAAGCAAAAACTTTTGGCAAATTTTGGGGCTGCGCATTGCGACAGCCCCTTTTTTTATTTATTCAGTTTCCTCAGCAGGGGCGGCTGCCTCTTCGGCTGCATCGCTGCTGTACATCGGCTCGCCTTCGGCTACTTCCGGCATATCATCAGCTTCTTCCTTAGCTGTAGCTGCCTTAATGCTTAAGCTCATCCGCTTGCCTTCGGTATCTACGGATAATACCTTAACCTCTACCGAATCGCCGGGCTTAACTACATCTTCGGTCTTTTCTACCCGCTGATGAGCCAATTGGGAAATATGTACCAAACCCTCAATGCCGGGCTCTACCTCGAGGAAAGCACCAAAAGTAGTGGTGCGCATTACTGTTGCGGTAATAATGGTTCCCTCGGGATAATTTTCCTTAGCTGCACTCCAAGGATTGGAAACCAGCTGCTTTAAGCCCAACGAAATCTTTTCGCTGGCTTGATCTACGGCCAAAACATAAACATCAAGCTCATCACCTTCTTTTAATAAATCAGAAGGATGATTTACTCTGTACCAGGCCATTTCCGATACATGTAATAAACCGTCTACGCCGCCAACATCCACAAATGCACCAAAGCCGGTTAAACGGCGTACGGTACCGCGCAAAGTTTGGCCTTCGGCAATAGTAGCCCAGGTTTGCTCGCGCTTTTCTTGCGAGGCCTTGCGTAAAACTGCTTTGGCCGAAAGCACCAATTTATTAGCAGCTTTTTCGCATTCGATAATTTTCATTTGCATTTCCTGGCCAACATAGGTGTTTAGGTCTTCCACATAGCTTAAGCTGGCCAAAGATGCCGGCACAAAGCCGCGAATGCCCACATCAACCAAAAGGCCGCCCTTAACTACGCCCACTACCTTGCCGCTGATAACTTCATTATTATCTTTGGCGATAATTAGCTTGTCCCAGGCTAGCTCTTGATCGATACGACGCTTGGATAATACCGGATAACCCTCTTGATTCTCTTTGCGTAAGATAAAAACATCAATCTCGTCGCCAACTTTAAAGCGAGTTAAAATTTCTTTAGCATCATCAGCAGATAACTCGGAGGCCGTTAAAACACCTTCGCTTTTGCCACCAATATCAACAAGTAATTCATCAGGCTTTACCTGCACGATTACCCCTTTTACCCGGGTACCCCGACGAATTTCCTTCATGTCGCCATATTCGGCAGCAAAGCTGTCTTCCTCACTCATTGCTTCAGCAGGTTCTGCCTTAGGCTCGGGCGCACACTCACCTTCGCAAGCGCATGCTGCTTGCTCGGTTGTGCAACCGCATGCACAAGCCTCTTGCTCTAAAGTCGAACTTTCTCCTTCCATAGCCTGCATTTTTTCCATTTCCGTCATTGTTTCAACTACCTCCTCAATAATCCAGTCCGGAGTAGAGGCGCCGGCAGTAATGCCAATTTTCGCCACTCCCCACACAATATTATAATGCAAATCGGCTGCGGTTTCGATATGATATACCTTGTCCAGCACCGTTTTGCATATTTGTGCCAATTTTTTAGTATTAGAACTATTTTTGCCACCAATAACCAGCATCATATCCACCTGCTTGGCCAAGGCCAGGGCTTCTTCTTGATGCTCGCTTGTGGCATTGCAAATGGTATTTGCTACCTTTACTTGTACGGCATAAGCCTTAAGTGCTGCCACCGTTAATTCAAAATTAGCAGCTAGCTGCGTTGTTTGGGCAATAATGCCAATTTTGGATAAATCATGATTTGCGGCCAAATCAGCCACGCTTTGGGGATTTGCCGCCACCAATGCCTTGCTGCCGGCCCAGCCAATTAAACCCTCAACCTCGGGATGCCCCGGATCGCCCACAATTACTACCGTATAACCATCGGCCGATAATTCTTGCGCTAAAAGTTGGGATTTTTTGACAAAAGGACAAGTGGCATCCAATACTGCAAAGCCGCAAGCCTTAGCCAGCTGCTCGCGCTGGGGGGCAACCCCATGCGAACGAATGATGATTTTGGCAGTGTTGCCCTGCTTAAGTGGATGTTGCTTAGTAAAATCATCCAGAGGAATTATCGCTAATTGCTCGGCTAAACGAGCAATTTCTTGGGGATTATGGATTAAAGGGCCATCGGTATAAACTTGACCACATTGAGCTGCTTTTTCGGCCAAAGATAAAGAGCGCCTTACACCAAAGCAAAAACCACTGTGTTTTGCTACAAAAATCTCCACTTTTTCCTCCAAAATATACCCTTAAAAATGTATCTATTTTTGGGTATTAATAATTCTTTCTTTTTAGAAAGGCTTTTTCCTGCTAAATTTATTTTTTTTTATAAAAATATCGTATTTTAGATAGCTATTTTAGCCAAATATAGGATATTTTTTGCTAAAATAGGTCTATGATTTGATATTAATCAAATCGTCGATATTCATGGCCATCAAATGGCCGATGGTTGTCCGATAACTATTACTTATTTCTACAAGTTGTTCTTCTTTTAATTTGCCCTTAGGCGGGCAGGGTATTGGCTTACCGATACGCACCATCATATCCCTGCGCCAAAATTTAAAAAAGTTAAAACTATTGCTTATCCCCACCGGCACTACCGGTACTTGCGCCTTGCCGGCAATATAGGCAGTACCCGGCAAAAACGGCAATAGTTCGGCCTTACGATTGCGATGCCCCTCGGGAAAAAGCCCCACCACTTTTTGCTCGCCTAATACCCTAAGCGAGGTGCGCAAGGCTACCAAATCCGAGTCTTCCTTGCTTAAAAAAACTACTCCCAGGCGCTTAAATAGCCAAAAGCCAAATTTATTTTTGCTTAGGCCTTCTTTGGCAATAAAAGTTATCTGTTCTTTAAAGCTTATCCCTACCAGAATTGGATCATATACCGATAAATGGTTGGCAATAATCAAAAACGGGCCGGAGCTTGGGATATTTTCCCGGCCGATAATCTTGATGCCGCTTAATTTTAGCATTATTCTTAGTACTTGGGCAGCAAATAAATAAAAAGTCATTTGATTTCCTCTAATTTTTTTTGGCTATTGCCTTGATCTTGGCTATAACTTCGGTGATTGTTAAATTGGTGGTATCCAATAAATAGGCATCCTTAGCCTGGCATAATGGTGAATCGGCACGGCTGCTATCCCTTTGATCGCGGTCTGCTATATCTGCCGCTATTTCCTCGATAATTGCCTTTTGGCCTTTAGCCTGCAATTCCATTGTTCGCCGCTTGGCTCTTTCGGTTAAATCGGCAGTTAAAAAAATCTTGGCTTCGGCATTAGGCAAAACCACTGTGCCAATATCGCGGCCATCCATCACCACATTTTGGCTGGCGGCCATTTGCTGCTGCTTGGCCACCAAAGCCTTGCGCACCGCCGATACCGCCGATACCGGGCTTGCTGCATTGCCTACCTGCGGCTTACGTATAGCTTCGCTAATATCTTGATCATTTAAATATACTCGATAGCCATCGTCATCATTTTGCAGTTTTATGTGGCAATTTATTGCCAATTCGGCCAAGCCTTGCTGATCATCAATGGCAATTCCTGCCTGCAAGGCAGCCCAGGCTATGGCACGGTACATTGCGCCTGTATCTATGTATAAATAGTTTAAATCCCTGGCCACGGCTTTGGCTACTGTGCTTTTGCCTGCCCCTGCCGGCCCATCTATGGCAATTTGTTTAGCGTACATATTATGCTCCTTTATTATCGTATTATCAGGCTTAGTCCATATCGGCAATTGCCCGATGCGCCAAGGCTATGGCCACATCATCTAAATGAATCATGCCAATGGCAAAGAAAACTGCCACGCAAAGATGTTCGCCCTGCCGAGCTACCCCTACCTTGCCACCAAAATTAAGGCCGCTGGCTTGTGGCAAAATTTGGCGCAATACCTCATGGGTTGCCCCGGCTACCGCCCCTTCTTCGGCATGGCTATCACGAATTACCCCTTCTCTTTTTGCGCCAACTACTGCCCTTTCGATAATTTTTGCTATCGAATTTAAGGCTTCGCCACCAAAATCCATGGCCGCCACATATAAACCCAGCTCGCTAAATGACTGCTTAAGGGCTTTTTCTTCATCACGATTATTGCTGATGGCTATTTTAATTGCAGCCTGCGCCACTTCTTTGCTGCTTAAATTTTGATTAGTTATTTTGCTAGCCATAATTACTCCTTAATTTTAATTTTTTGGCCAATTGGAGGCATGCTAATCTTTGACCTCAAATGTGCACTTATAATTATTATAACATTTATTTTAGCTTTTTACAATCTATTTAAAATCAATTGCCGCTAAATCCGTTTTTTGGCCATCAATAGTTAATATTTTGGGCAAAAGCTGCTTATTTATATTGCTGGATAAAACCGTAATTTCGATCAGAATTTCTCTTTGATAATCCCTGCTATCAATAGTGATAATATCATTTTCATATACTCGCAGCAATAATTTGCCTTGCCCCAAATCGCCCACTTTTAAGCCATTATTATAGATGATAATTTTACTTAGCGGCAAATTATCCTCGGTTTTAAGGCGAATATTGCCAAATAGCAAATTATCGTCTTCGGTGGCGGCAATTTGGGCTTGGTTTAGGGTAGTTAAATTGCTATTTTGAGCCAAAGGGCTGTTTAAACCTAAATATGGCGGCAGATATATTAAAGCCAAGGCAAAAATATCGGCCATTAAAAGTAGCATAATTAAACCCAAAACATTATCCATCCACATAAATTTACGCATAATAGCCCCCCTTTTACTTAAGTAAGCGCTTACTTAAGTTATTATTGCTAAAACAGGGGGGCTTTAGTCATATTTTTTGATATTTAAATATAGCTTGCTATTTAAAATTAGCCGCCAACTAAACATAATTCGCTATAGCCAAGGCTTTGCCGTTGTTTTACGTCAGCTTCTCCGATACGGATAATATCGGCACCTAGGCTACGCAGGGTTAGGGCTAAATCCTGATAGCCACGATCGATATGATGAATATTTTCGATTTCGCTAATGCCATGGGCGGCTAAAGCAGCCATTACCAGAGCAGCTCCTGCCCTTAAATCGCTGGCCTCTAGGCGTGCACCATGCAAGCAGGCCTGGCCTTTGATTACCGCACATTCGCCATGAATGCGAATATCGGCTCCCAAACGCTTTAGCCAAGGCACATGATGAAAGCGATCTTCGAAAACGCTTTCCCTAATTACGCATACATTATCGGCTAAAGCCATTAAGGCCATAAATTGTGGCTGCAAATCGGTAGGGAAGCCGGGATAGGGCATAGTGCGGATATCGGTGGATAAGGGCCTTTTATGGGCTATTAAGCGAATTCCGCGCTGATCCTTAATTAGCGGAAACCCGGCCTCGGCCAGCTTTTTTATCAAGGCCGCATTATGCTCGCCTTGCCAGCTGCTAAGCAAAATATCGCCGCCGCAAGCTGCGGTCATCAAAAGCAAAGTGCCTGCTTCAATACGATCGGGCATAATATCATATTCGGTGCCATGCAGCTTTTTTACGCCATCGATATAAATAGTGCCTTGCCCCGCACCTTTGATTTTAGCACCCATTTGGGATAAAAGATTGGCTAAATCGATAATTTCCGGCTCGCGGGCGGCATTAACAATAATTGTTTCGCCATCGGCTAAACAAGCAGCCATTAGGGCATTTTCGGTAGCGCCTACGCTGGGAAAATCAAAGCAAATCTTTGCCCCTTTAAGGCGGCCGGCTTTGGCCTCGATATAAGAGCCATGATCATAAACCTCGGCACCCAGCGCTTTTAAGGCCAGCAGATGATAATCCATTGGCCTGCTACCAATTGCGCAGCCACCGGGATAAGGCAGGCAAACATGGCCAAAGCGAGCCAAAAGTGGCCCTAAAATTAAATTGGACGCCCGCATTTTACCAACTAAATGCTCTGGCGCCCAAGTATTGTCCACATTTGCCGCTTTTAGGCTTAAGATAGAGCCTTGCAGCTTTAAGCTAATCCCTAAATGCATTAAAACATGGTTGATCATTGTAATATCATCTAAAGCAGGTACAAAGTTAAGTATTACCTCGTCCGCTGTTAGGCAACTAGCGGCAATTAAGGGCAAGGCGGCATTTTTGGCCCCGTTTAATCTAATTTCGCCACTTAATTTATTACCACCATTAATCAAATATCTGTCCACAAGAGCACCCCTTTGGCTCGTATAGACCTTTACCTAAAATATTAATCTGCAAATTGGCCAATCATTTTAACTTCCGGTTCCAGATTGATGCCGGCATATTCATAAACCCGCTTTTGAATTTCTTCGATAAGCTCATGCACGTCTTTAGCCCTGGCACCGCCTAAGTTAATGATGAAATTGCCATGCTTTTTTGATACCATAGCCCCCCCAATTTGCATACCCCGCAAATTGGCTAATTCGATTAAGCGCCCGGCATGATCATTGGCCGGATTACGAAATACGCTGCCGCAAGAAGGAAATTCCAAGGGTTGATGCAAGCTGCGTTGTTGCAAAAGGCGCTTAATTTCGGCCAGGCTATCTTCCCGATTGCCTTGCGGCAAAGTTAGGGTAACTCCGCAAACAATGGCCTTGATATCAAAAAGGCTGCTATTACGATAGGCAAAGGTAATATCCGAGGATTCTAATATTCGTCTTTGCCCAGTATATTCAATAATCTCCACTTTGGTTACATATTGGCCGATAGTAGATCCATAAGCGCCGGCATTCATGCGAATAGCGCCACCTAGGCTGCCGGGGATGCCTGCTGCAAATTCCAAGCCGCTTAAAGAGCGCTCGGCAGCCTCTAAGGCCAGCTGGGGCAACATTTTGCCGGCTTGGGCATAAACGGTGTTTTCTTTCCATTTGGCGGCACTAAAGGCTTCGCCCATTTTAATTACAATGCCCCTAATCCCTTTATCGCCCACCAAAATATTCGAGCCATGGCCTAATACCAGCCAGGGCATTTCTTGCTCGTTTAAAAAGGTTAAAAGATTAGCCAATTCATCTTCGTTGCTAGGCTCTACCAGGTAGTCTGCCTTGCCTCCTATTTTCCAAGTGGTATAATTACGCATCGAGGCATCTATTAAAACCGGTTTTTGGACAATGGCTTGCAATGCGGCCTGCCACTCAGTTTTATTCACCTTGTTTCCCCCTTAAAAAGATTAGATACTGATAAACCCTTCGCCAACAGATCTGATATTACCGGCACCCATGATTAAAAGCAAATCATTAGGGCAAGTTTGTTGACGTAAATAATCAATGGTTTGTTGATGATTATTGCTGAATATAATATTTTGATAGCCCAAACGGCGGGCTTCGTCCACCACCATTTGCGCCGAAACCCCTTCGATAGGTGCTTCGAAGGCCGAGTATAATTCCTGGACAATTACTAAATCTGCTTTAAGCAGGGATTGGGCAAAATCGGCATACATGGCTAAAGTGCGGCTATAGCGATGCGGCTGAAAAACCGCTACCACCCTTTGGGCAATTTGCATATCGATAGCAGTATTAATAGTGGCCGCCACCTCGGTGGGATGATGAGCATAATCGTCGATAACAAAAATATCATTATGCTTGGCTAAAAGCTCGAAGCGGCGTTTAGTGCCTCTAAATTCGGCCAGCGAAGTGGCAATTTGCTCAAAGCTGAGCCCCAATTGGCAACCTAAAGCAACGGCGGCTAGGGCATTAATCATATTATGCAGGCCGGGCACATTCAACTTTAAAAGGCCAAGCTCCTGCCCTTGATAATATACGGTAGCCTCGATAGCAAAAGGGCTATGCTTAATATCCAAGATGGTATAATCGCTATCTTGGGCTAAGCCATAAGTGATGGCGCGCCCCTTAAAATCAGCAGCGCAAGCCCTTAAGCTGGGGCAATCATGGCCAAGAATAGCAAAGCCATCAGTGGGCACTTGTGCCAGATATTCGCTAAAAGCGCTGCAGGTATGTTCAAAATCCTGATAAAAATCCACATGATCGCTTTCGATATTGGTGATGATGGCGATATGAGGCTTTAAAAGCAAAAAGCTGCCATCGCTTTCATCGGCCTCGGCCACGATATAATCGCCGCTACCGGGCTTGGCATTGCTACCTATTACCGGCAACATGCCACCAATAATAATGGTGGGATCTAAGCCGGATAATTCGAGCATGGTGGCAATCATGGCGCTAACGGTAGTTTTGCCATGAGCACCGGCCACCCCGATACCACGTTTAAGCTGCAAAAGATGGGCCAGCATTTGGGCCCTTTGATAGATGGGTAAATTGCGCTTTTGGGCAGCGATAATTTCGCAATTATCCATTTTAACGGCCGATGAATAGACCACTGCCTGAGCGGTGGCCGGGATATTGGCGGCATCATGGCCATAGCAAATTTGCGCCCCTAAAGCGCAAAGCTGCTGGGTTAAAGCGCTTTCGGCCATATCCGAACCGCTGATTTGATAGCCTTGATCAAGCAAAATGCGGGCGATGGCGCTCATGCCGATGCCACCTATCCCGATAAAATGTAAGTTTTTTTCCATAATCTTCCTCAATTATTAGCGCTTTAAAGGCCAAAAGCCCAGCGATAATTAGTCCATAGACTACTACTATATATCAAAGTTGGCCATTCGTCAATTGTAAAATATTTTTTACAATTAAGTCCAGGGCATCTTTTTGAGCCAAATCATTAGCTTTAGCTGCCATTTGACTTAAATTTTCTTTATTTGCAAATAATGATAAAATAATTTCGGATAAAAGGTTGGCGGAAAGATCGGAGCTATTGATGATCTGGGCGGCGCCATGATTGGCGAATACTTGGGCATTGAGGTTTTGGTGGTCGTTGGCGGCATAGGGGTAGGGGATTAAGATGGAGGGCAGGCCATAGAAGGCGATTTCGCTGAGGAAGGAGGCGCCGGCGCGGCCGATGGCCAGATTGGCGATGGCTAGGGCATAGGCCATTTCTTTAAGATAGGGAAGCAGATGCAGATGGGGGTAGTTGTGGGCGGAGGCGGCTTGGAGGCAGTATTGATAATCGGCCTCGCCGGTTAGATGGATGATGCGCAGATTGGCCTTGATCAGGGCGGGGTAGGCCTCGATAAGGGAGCGATTGAGGCTTTGGGAGCCTTGGGAGCCGCCGCAGATGATGAGGGTGGGTATATTTTGTTCTTGGAGAGGTATCTGCCAATATTGGTAGGCTTGTTCTTTGGTGATGGCGAGCATTTCTTGGCGGATGGGCAGGCCGGTTAGGGTGGTATTAACATGGGGAGGGAAGTATTGAGCGGAGCTGGCGAAGGTGAGGCAAACGAGGCTGGCATTTTTGGCGAGGAACAGGTTGGCTTTACCGGGGAAGGCATTTTGCTCATGGATGAGGGTTTTGATTTTGAGGGATTGGGCGGCTTTGAGGATGGGGGCCATGGCATAGCCGCCGGTACCGATAATGATATGGGGGTTGAATTGTTTGATTATTTTGCGGGCTTGGATGATGCCGCAGGCATTGATAATGAGGTCGAGGGGTAGGCGAAGGGAGCGATGGAGGGAGATGGCGGAGACGCCTTGGTAGTTGAAGTTATAGCTTTGGGCGAGGTGTTTTTCGTTGACGATGGGGCTATGGTAGCCGCTTTTGGCGCCCATGAAGAGGATATTGGCGGAGTAATTATCGGCGAGTTCTTTGGCGATTGAGAGGGCGGGGTAGATGTGGCCGCCGGTGCCGCCGGCGGCGACGATGGCGCGCAAATTGGATTTGCCGATTTTTATTATTTGAGTTTTAGCCATAAATCCCTCCTGAAAAGTTTTAGTCAATTTTTTTCAAAAAATTGCGGGGTTCTAGGGGCAGAGCCCCTAGTGTTTTAAGTGTTTTATGTTGTTTTATTTGGTATTTTTAAGTGTATTGAAGTATATTAATGAGGTTAGTTTTTTTAAGCCAAAATTTACAAAGGTGTTGGGTAGGGGGATTGCTTTATGTTAAGTTAAATCTTGGGCAGGAAAGGTGATTTGAAATTGGCTTAAAATTAGCGGTTTTTGGCGTAGCCAAAATAGCTAAATGCGTCTTTCGGCGCAGCCGAAACAGCCCGTGACTTTGTTTTTGTTGAGTTTTGTTTTTGTTGAGTTTTGTTTTTGTTGCTTTGTTGCTTTGTTGTTTGTTGCTTTTTGTTAGCTGGATTGTGGGTTGCTTGTATTTGTCGGCGGATAGTTAGTTTGGGTTGTGCTTCGTGGGTTGAAAGGTTTTTCTTTTTATGCTGTTGCTTTTTGTTAGCTGGATTGTGGGTTGCTTGTATTTGTCGGCGGATAGTTAGTTTGGTTTGTGCTTCGTGTGTTGCAAGGTTTTTCTTTTTATGCTGTTGCTTTTTGTTAGCTGGATTGTAGGTTTCTTATATTTGTCGGCGGATAGTTATTTTGGTCTGTACTTCGTAAGTTGAAAGGCTTAGCTTGCCCTCGCCTACGTTTGCTAGTCTGTTTTCTCTGGTCGCAGAGGGGGTTGTTACTTTTTGGTCGCAAAAAGTAACCAAAA
>CAYJPF010000088.1:0-11262 GCA_964372025.1 uncultured Peptococcaceae bacterium
CTTGCTTAGTTTTTTTTGTTGGCTTAAAACCTTTTTAAGACCTTGGGGGGCTCTGCCCCCCAATACCCCCCGCAATTTTTTGTAAAAAATTGAGTAAAACTTTTCTTTTTTTAATGCTGCCCGCTATTCTATTTCTAAACTCTTGAAAATTGCTTTGGCTTTTGATGTGTTTTCCAAAAAATAAGCCAAATATTGCTCTAGGCCGCTTTCTAGCTCCTTATTGATTTGACGGCTAATCTTTATTTGCGGTAGCTTGCTTAAAGGGCTATCCAAAATCCGACGCATAGTCATTATTGCCCCCGGGCTGATCATCAAATCTAAATTCTTAATCAGCCAACCCTCACCCAAACAAGAGGCGCAAACTATACCACCCTTAGCCCCCGATAAAAAAAATTGACTATTACTAATTGTACGCCCACATATATAACAATCATCCAAATAGGGGCTTATGCCTAAACCCTTCAATAACTGCAACTCTAAATAACGAGCCGCCAATTGATTATTATCGCTAATGTCCATTATCGAAAAAGCAGCCAAAATAGCCGCAAAAAGCTCCGGCACCGGCTTCTCCGGAGGCAAGGCGCTTAAAATTAATTCGCTAAAATATGAAGCATAGGCAATCTTAGCCAAATCCTGCTTTAAACTCATAAAAGATGTTGTAACTAAACCCTGAGTTAAAATATCAAAACCCTTGCCCTTAACCAAAGTTAGCTCGGCTAAGCTAAATGGCTGCGCCAAGGCGCGCAAACCGCCATTGGGCTTAGCCGCCCCTTTGGCCAAAATAGTAGTTCTACCTTGGCTTAGGCTAAAAATATCCAGCAATTTATCATGCTCTTTATAAATACGCGAACGCAAAATTATGGCCGTAAGCTGCAGATATTCGGTCATAATTATTCCTGCAAATCCCAGTCTTTTAATAGACGCTCATTATTGCGCCAATCGCGCTTGGTTTTTACCCTTAATTCCAGATAAACCGGGCAGCCCAAAATATGCTCCATTTCGCGGCGGGATTTGGAACCGATTTTTTGCAAAACCGAGCCCTTTTGTCCGATAATTATCCCTTTTTGCGACTCCCTTTCCACATAGATATTGGCCTCGATATAGAGCAAGCCGCTTTCGCGTTCCTCCATGGCGGCAATATTTACGGCGATGGAATGGGGCACTTCTTGCTCGGTAATATGCAGCACTTGCTCCCTGATTAGCTCGCTTAGCAGCAATTGCTCGGGCTGATCGCTAATCATATCATCGGGATAATATTGTGGCCCGGTTGGCAAATATTCGGCCAGCAGCTTGGTTAAGGTGGCGCAATTATCGCCACTTACGGCCGAAAGGGGTATAATTTCGGACGGATTTAGCTTTTGGGCATAAAAAGCAATTTTGGGCAAAATTTGCTCTTTAGTTAAAAGGTCGATTTTATTAAGGATTAGAAAAAATGGCTTATTAAGCTTGGCCAAATTATCGATAATATATTGCGCCCCTTTGCCAAATTCCTCGGTGATATCAACCAAATACAAAATCAAATCAGCGCCATCGAGGCCATCATTAACGGCAGTCATCATCCTTTGGTTTAGCTTGTGTTTTGGCTTATGGATACCGGGGGTATCAATAAAAATTGCCTGCATTTGGTCGGTGGTTAAAATACCCCTAATTTGATTACGAGTAGTTTGCGGCTTATCCGAAACAATAGCCACCTTTTGCCCCAATAAATGATTGAGCAAAGTAGATTTACCGGCATTAGGGCGGCCAATTATGGCCACAAAGCCGCTTTTATAATTTTGATTTTCCATATTAATCTTCCGTTTCTGTGTTTTCAGCGTTTTCAGCGGCTAGCTCGGCTTCTAGCTGGGCAATTGTGGTATAACTAATATCCACCGGCGCATCAGTTACCTGAATCCAGGTTTGGCCGCTATTTAATTGCCAGGGCTCGCCATCGGCATCATAAAAATAGGTTGCCGCGTCTAATTCGGCGCATTCCCAGCTACCCACCTGCATTAAGCCACGGCTAAAAAATAAAGCCTCGCCGCTACCCACCATATCAATGCCTAAGCGCCCCACATTGTCCAAAGTGCGCGAATTTACCTTTTGTACTATAATATTAGCCGCCCGAATTTGCCGATTATTATTAGCATCAATATGCGGCTCTTCATCAATAGTTCTTGCATAAAGTTGCGTGTTTTGGTCATAAACATACAAATTATCATTATAGGGATAAGTAATGCTGATAATCTCGGCCGCCTCGGCAGTTTCCGGCGGCTGCCAATTGCTATCGGCAAAGGTAAAGGCCGGCACCGATTGGCCGCTTTCGTATTCGCGATCATCCAAATAGCGGTATAATTCCGGCGAGGAAGTATATAGATTATGGGGCATATAACGCTCGTTATCACGCCAAAAATAGCTGCTATAGGCCATTTCATTAATCGAATTTACCGTGCCACGGCTTAAATAGCTTAAGGCATCTTCGCTACCGCCACAATGCACAAAAACCCCTTGCCAGCCACGAGCAATATCGACCATATAAGGGCGAGCACTGCGCACCGGCCCAATTTTTTCGGGCAAAGCCTGATAATATAAGCCCAAAAGACGGCTAATGCCACCCTCGGCAGGCACTTCGTACATGATATCAGCCTCGCTAATCCCTGATTGAGGGCGAGCATCCTCAAAATTATCGATGCTTACCACAAAAACCCGCTGCTCAAGGCTTGCTTGCTCGGCCAAAGGCAAATTGGTAAGCGGATTGCGAGCAGGCTCTTGCGCTTCCTCGAGCAAGGTAAAAGGCTTGGCCTCAATTTGCGGCTCGGGCGGGGTAATTGGCTGATCGGGGGGCGGCTGCTCGTCCTGGCCGCAAGCGGTAAAAAGCAAGCTAAGCGCCATAATAGCGGCTAAGCTAAGCATTAATTTATTCATCAAAATCCTCCTTAAATTCGGCCTTAAGGCTAGCCATAATTTGCTCTTGCAAGCCAAACATTTGCTGCTCGTCCTTAGCCGATAATTCATGGTCATAACCCAATAAATGCAATAAGCCATGAATGAATAAAAATACAGCCTCGCGCTTTATGCCATGCCCTAATTCCGCTGCCTGATTTTGGGCATAATCCCAGCAAATAATGATATCGCCCAAGGGCAAAATCCCGTCCGGCGGCACTTGCGGCTGCTCATCGGGCTGCCAAAGCGGGAAGGATAGCACATCAGTAGGCTTGTTTAAATTACGATACTCCAAATTAAGCGCCTGCATATCGGCTAAATCATTGATTAGCAGGCTAATTTCTGCTGCTTTGGGCAGGCTAAAATCGGCGGCCTGCTCAATGGTAATTTTCGCGGCCTTCTGCCATAGTTTGCGTAGCCCCTGCGGCAGGGCTTGGCTTTTTTGAATTGTTAGGTAAATTCGCATTAATTCTGTTCTCCACCTCTAAAGCTACTTTGTCCGGGTAAATGATGCGGCTATGATTCATGCCCGATAATACCATCAAAAAGGCCTGCTCAATCTCGTATAAATCCCTAAAAGTAAGCGGGCATTCCTGCAATTGCAAATCATCAACTTTGCTTTTGATAACCTTTTGCACCATGCCTTCTACCTGCCCTTTTTCCGGCGATTTAATGGCCTGCACCGCCGCTTGCACACTATCGGCCAGCATTAAAATGGCGGCCTCTTTGCTTTGCGGCTTTTGATAAGGATAATGATAATCCTCTTTATGGATAATATCTTTGTCATAGGCCTCGTCCAGGGCTTTTTGATAAAACATGCCCAAAAATCCGCTGCCATGATGCTGCTCTACCACCGAGATTACCTCCTCGGGGAATTTAGCCTCGCGCAGCATTTGCACACCCTCCCTGATATGGGAAGTAATAATCATCACGCTTAAGGTTGGCTGTAATTTATTGTGGGGGTTTTCGCCGCCAGCTTGATTTTCGATGAAAAAATAGGGTCGCTTTAATTTGCCGATATCATGATAATAAGCACCCACCCGCACCAAAAGGGGGTCGGCGCCAATCATATCGGCGGCGGCTTCGGCCAAATTGCCCACTAAGATGGCATGATTATAAGTGCCGGGCGCCTCGAGCATCAAGCGCTTTAAAAGCGGATGATTGGAATTGGATAATTCCAGCAAGCGCACGGCGGTAGTGATGCTAAAGGCACTTTCCATAAAGGGCAATAAGCCCATGGCCAAAATAGCCGAGATAAAGCCATTTAGCAGGCCAAACAATAAGCCCCAGCCAATTAGGCTATAGCTTTGATTATAAAGCAAGCCCCAGGCGGCAATGATAAACACATTGGCCAAAGTAATATAAATGCTGGCATTAACAAATTGGCCACGCTGATTAAGGCGGCTGGTGGCCATAATCGAGGCTAAACCGCCTGCTAAAGCCACTAAACTATAAGAGAATTGGCCATTATAAATTATCGCAATAAATACACTTAATAGTACAGTGGTAAAAATAGCCACATGGCGGCCGATTAAAACGGCAATTAGCATCGAAGCCGTAGCCACCGGCAGCAAATAGCCGGCTAAATACGAGGTATCGCCATTATTATCTAAATTGAGCACGGCGGTAGCCTTATAAATAAATAGGCTTAAAATAATAACTACGCCGATTAGCACAATATTTTTTTTGTGGCCAAAAACCCGAGGCTGGAAAAAAGCCAAATAATAGCCAAACACCGCATAAAAGGCCACAATTACCAGGCCAAGCCCCATATAGGGGGCAAAGCTGGCTGTTTCGCTATACATATTAAGAGCCTGCAATTTTTCGATTTGCTCATCGGTAATAGCGGCCCCGCGGCTTAAGATTTTTTCGCCGCGCTGTACGGTAACCTGCACCATATCAACGGCCTGCATGGCCTCCTCAACGGCCAAGGATGTGGCTTGGGCATCATAAATCTCGTTGGGGCTTAGGCTAAAGCTTCTTAAATAATGCTCCAAAAATTGCTTACCGATATCGCTAAGCGAGCTTTCGATAATAAGGGCTAAAATTTCCTCTTTGGCATCGGCTAGCTCGTCCTCTTGCAGGCCGGGCTGATAAACGGTGCTAATTGCCGTGCGCAAATTTTGGCGCCAATTAATAATCTCGGCAAAAGAGGCGGTTTCTAAAACATAGGTTAGCAAATCATCATTATACTCGCCCGGTAATTGATTGTTTAGACTTTGGATTTTAGCACTTAGCTCGGTTTCGGTATCATTTTGCAAATCTTCGATGATTTGGAAATCTTCATTAATTTCCAGCAAAATTTCTTCCAAAATGGCATCCTCGATGCGATAAACTTGCTCTACCGTATCGGCAGCGGCCGATCTGGCCTCCTCGGTACGAATTTGGCTGGTATAGGTGGTGGTATTGCCATTATAAAAAACATCTTCGCCGGCAATATCGCCCTCTACCGAGGTAATTTGGGTTTCGACCAAGCCAAAAGACAATATCAAAAAAGAGCAAATAGCCAAAAGTGCCAAAAGCAAAATTTTGGCGGTATTGTTTTGCTTAGCGCTTAAAATGCGCTGCTTAGAGGCCTGATTTCTTTCCTGTTTTTTGAACATAATTCCTCCACCGCCTTAGGGGGCTTAATCCCCTTTAGGATTTAATCCTCATAGGCGGCAATAATTTTTTGAACCAAACGATGGCGCACAATATCCATTTTACCCAGATAGCAAAAGCCGATTTCGCCAATATGGCGCAGCCGCTTTTCGGCCTCGATTAGGCCGCAAACCTGGCCATTTGGCAAATCTATTTGGGTGATATCGCCGGTGATAACCGCCTGCGAGCCAATGCCCAAGCGGGTTAAAAACATCTTCATTTGCTGGGGGGTGGTATTTTGGGCTTCATCTAAGATGATAAAAGCCTCGTCTAAAGTGCGGCCCCGCATATAGGCCAAAGGGGCAATTTCGATAATGCCTCTTTCCATATATTTTTGGGTGGCATCATGGCCTAGGGTATCGTCTAGGGCATCGTGGATTGGCCGCAAATATGGGTTTACTTTGTCTTGTAAATCGCCGGGCAAAAAGCCCAGTTTTTCGCCCGCTTCTACGGCCGGGCGAGCCAGGATAATTTTTTGCACCTTGCGTTGCTTTAAGGCCGCAACGGCTGCCGCTACCGCCAAATAGGTTTTGCCGGTGCCGGCTGCGCCAATGCCAAAAACAATATCTTTGGCGGCTATGGCCTGCAAATATTGCCATTGGCCTAAAGTTTTGGGCTTAATGGCCTTGCCACGGGGTGTGGTATAAATGGCCTGCGCCAATTTTTGCGCCAAATCGGCGCTGATATCCTCCTTAATGCCCAGGGCATAATTGATATTAAAGGGGCTAATCGGCTGCTTAAGGGCGGCCATGCTAATTAAAGGCTTTAAAACAGTTTGGGCGCGATTAAGCTCGTCCTCACTGCCGCTTAAAATGGCCTCATTGCCTCTAACTACAATCGAGGCGGCCAAGCCCTGCTCTAAAAGCCGCAAATGGCTATCATTTTCGCCCAAAATGGCTTGGGCTTGCTCAATATCGCCCAAAACCAGCTTAATGGTTTTGCTTGGCAAATTATTTGGCAAATGATTTGGCAAATTCTTCCCTCCAAAAATTGATTGTCTTATATAAGGTAAAATTATGGATCAATTAATAGGCTTTTGTTGCTGTAAACTAAGGTAGTTTTGATACAAATTACGCCGCTGCTCATCCAAAGGGGCAAAAGCTCCAATATCGGCGCTGGCCTCCAAAATTACCTTAACCGTTGCCGTATCGGCACTGATACCGCCATTGATGATGTTTTGATTTAATAAATCATGGGCTAAAGGTAGAGCCGAAATGGCCTGCTGATAGGCTTTGCGCTCGGCATGATAAAGGGCTTCTTGCGGCGAATATTGATTGCGATAGGCCACTTGCTCATACCAAGTATGTTCAATCAATTCGACGGGCAAGGCCATATTCCTCCATATTTGCGCCGGATAAACTACTTCAGCCTGGGAATAAAGCGCAAAAGGGGGCTGATTTTGGCCATAAATCCAAAATTTAACCGCCTGATCGCCAAAATTAAAACGAATGGCCAAGCCGCTAGCGCTATTGATGCCGGCTCTTTGGCCTTGCTCTACTAAAGGCCAAGTAGATGTGGCCTCTGCCCATACGGTGGCCTCGATAATGGCACTGGCCGCTACCAAATTAGCGCCACCAAAGCCATAAACTAAAATATCCCCTTTTTTTACGGTATCGCCAATGGCTACGGCGGCCGTGCCACTATGTACTAAAATATTGGTAATTAAGCCATTAAAATCGGCAATAATATCGCCTGCCGGCTCGGGCTGCTCTTCCGGCAAAACATCGCGGCGCAGGGCAATTTCGATAATAGCGGTAATCCCCTCACGATGCACCTGCACAAAAAGTAATTGCGGCATCATATTTTGTAAATTATATTTGATAATTTGCGGATCATAATCACTGTTTTTAGCCCCAACTTTTAGGCCATGCTCGGCGGCTATCGCTAAAATTTGCTGATATTGATTGGCATCCAAATAATCATCACTTTTGATTTCCACTTGCCAAATAAAGTTAAACATAATATACAAGGCAATTGCGGCCAAAAAGGCGGTAATAAAAAAACTTAAATGGCTTGTGATATGGCGAATAATAAAGGGCAAGCCGCCCCGCTTTTTAATTTTAAAGCGCACCCTGGCCGCTTTAGCCAAACTACGCAAGCGCCAAGCATCGGCTAAAAGGATGGTTACCTCGATATTTTGGCTGCTATGATGCCTAATATTATGCAATTCTATGCCCTGTTGCAAAGCCAAATTTAGCATTTTTTCGGCAAAATCGCCGATAATTTCGATATCTAAATAGCCTACTGCCAATTGGCGCAGGCGGGTATTTTTATCCTGTTTCATCATCGCACCCCTTAGCTGTTAATTTATAAATTGGCAAGATCGATATTATTAATTTGGCCATCAATTTGCAAGCTATTTTGATTAAGAGCCACCAGCGCCAAATTATGGCCATCCACCTTAATTTTGCCCTCGGAAGTTTTAAAAATGATGCAATTGGGCAGGTATTCGATAATGCCTTGATGATTTTGAGCATGCAAACTATTTAGGCCGGTTAGGGTGATTTGGCAGGCATTTAAGGCGATTTCGGGTGGGATTTCCAAAATATCGGCCACCTTGCGGCGTAAATCGAGGTTTTTTTTCATGATAATAGTCCTTATAGCTTAATCTATACTGTATTTTATGGACAAAATTTAGCAAATATGCCTCTAGTGCCTTGCGTCATTATTATTTGAGGATATTGGCGAGCCAAAATTTTACCTGAGTGCCGCGGAGGAGGGCGGCATAGTGGTGCTATGTCAACTGACGACAAGGTGCTCAGGTGAAATTTTTGCCGTCAATATCTTTGAATTATAGTGACGCAAGGCACTAGTGCCTGGCAAGCCAGCAAATTAAAAATCGCCTTAATTTTCCTATTTTGCGAATAAAAACCTTGATTTGCACACATACATATATTATGATAACATAAGAAGGAAAAAAGGGGGCAGTTTATGAATCAAGCCAAAAAAAATAAACGCCGAGGTAAAGCCCAGATTAAGCCCCAAAAGGCTATGCCGGAGCCAAGCAATAGCTCTAATCAAAGCCCTGCTATGGCAGCCGACCAGCCGCTTAGCAAGCAGGATATCCAGGCCTTGGTTAAGTTTGCCGATTATTTGCAAAGAATTAATATGGCCGAATATATTCGCCTAACCCAAAGGCCTAAGCGCTTGCTTTGGCTAAATTTTGTGGGCGGAATTGCCCGCGGTTTTGGTATTACAGTGGGATTTTCCTTGGTTAGCGCCTTGGCTATCTATATTTTAAATCAATTAAATTTACTCAATTTACCCCTAATCGGCGATTTTATTGCTCAAATTCTGCAATATGTAGAATTAGCGCGCGGGGTAACAATTTAGGAGCGTATATGTTTTTTCTTATTAGCATAATTATAACAGTTTTAGATCAGATTATTAAGTTTTTTGTTGTAAGCAATATGCAGCTAGGGCAATCGATTCCTGTTATCGAAAATATTTTTCATCTTACTTATATTCTCAATGACGGGGCTGCTTTTAGCATTTTGGAGGGGCGACGTTGGTTTTTTGTGCTACTTACCCTGGTTGTAATGGTTGTGATTTTTTATTATCTGCGCTCGGTGCCTAAAGATGATAAATTGCAAATAGCTTGCTTGGCCATATTTGCCGGTGGCACCATGGGCAATTTTATCGATCGCCTATTAGCCGGCGCTGTTGTTGATTACCTGGACTTTCGCTTTTTCCCCATTTTTAATTTAGCCGATATATGTATTGTTTGCGGAGCAATTTTGCTATGCATACTTACGCTTAAATCTATGAAAACAGAGGGCAAACATGAATAATTTATTAAGCTTTATTGCTCAAGATGCCAAAAGGCTGGATCTTTTTATAAGTGAGAATTGTGCTAATCTTTCTCGCAGTAGGGCGCAGGCCTTGATTAAAGAAGGACGAGTATTTGGTGATGATTTGCCGCTAACTAAGGCCGGCTATATTACTGTGCCCGGCCAAAAAATAACGGTAGATATCCCTGCTGTGCAGCCGCTTAAGGTAGAAGCCGAGGATATCCCCTTAGATGTATTTTACGAGGATAGCTCACTGATTGTTGTTAATAAGCCGCAGAATATGGTGGTGCATCCTGCCCCCGGCCATAGCAGCGGTACTTTGGTTAATGCGCTGCTTAATCATTGCGGCGATTTATCGGGCATCAATGGCCTAATTAGGCCGGGCATTGTCCATCGCATCGATAAAGATACCTCCGGCCTTTTGGTGGTGGCCAAAAATGATACCGCTCATTTGGCTTTAAGCGCTCAATGGCAAGAACATGATATCAAGCGTGTTTACCAGGCTGTTTTACAAGGCGTGATGGCCGAAAATATCGGTATTATCGAAGCGCCGATTGGCCGTCATAGTAAAGATCGGGTTAAAATGGCCGTAGAGCCTAAAAATGGCCGCCCGGCAATTACTCATTATAAAATTTTGCAGCGTTTTGCCGGCCATAGCCATGTAGAGCTTGAGCTTAAAACCGGCCGTACTCATCAAATTAGGGTACATATGGCTCATTTAGGGCATCCGGTGGTGGGGGACAAGCTTTATGGCACTCGCAAGCAGCCCATTTATGATGCAGGCCAAGTGCTGCATGCCAAAATTTTGGGCTTTAAGCATCCGCTAAGCGGCGAGTATATGGAATTTGAAAGCCCCTTGCCCACCTATTTTGAGCAAGTTTTGGCCGATTTAGCGAGGTAATTATGGCCGAGTATCAGCAAATTTTTGAACGCAATATGATGCTTTGGGGCAATAATGCCCAGGCCAAACTGCAAAATAGCCATTTGGTGATTATTGGCCTAGGTGGGGTGGGCGGTTATATTGCCGAGGGTTTGGCGCGTGCCGGCATTGGCCAATTAACTTTAATTGATTTTGATAAAGTTGCAGCTAGCAATATTAATCGTCAGCTGGTGGCCTTAAATGATAATATTGGCCAATCCAAAATTGCTTTAATGGCCGCTCGTATTCGCCAAATTAATCCCGAATGCACTATTAACCTGCAAGAGGCCTTTATTGATAGCCAAAATGCCGCCACAATTTTGCCACAGGCCGATTATTATATAGATGCCATCGATAGCGTAGAAGGCAAGGTAGCAATTATAGAAACCGCCTTTAAGCGGGGCATTAAGGTGGCCTCGGCCTTGGGGGCGGCCAAACGCTTAGCGCCGGAAAGCCTGCGCATCAGCGATATCAGCAAAACCAAAAATTGCCCCTTGGCCAAAATTATGCGCCGCAAATTAAGGGCAATCGGCATCGAAAAAGGGCTAATGGTGGTTTATAGCGAAGAATTACCGCTAAGCCCGGCCACTGATTTTATAGCGCCTAGCAGCGATTTGGCATTAACCGGCGATTTGCCGCCTACAGATGGCCAAGATCATATCAACTTAAACGATGCGGCCGGTAAAGCCTTAGCCAGCGCTATTTTTGTGCCGGCCAGCGCCGGATTATTATTAAGCTCGGCCATAGTGCGCCGGTTAATTGTTGATTAGCAAGACTTATATAATCCGAACCAAGTTCGGTGTTGTTTTTTTGGGATTTGTTTTGATGTTGGGGATTTTAGTCTTTTGTTGCTTGTTGTTAGCTGGTTTATAAGTTGCTTGCGTTTATCGGCGGATATTTTGTTTGGATTGTGCTTCGTGGGTTGAAAGGTTTTTTTGCCCTCGCCTACATTTGCTAGTTTATTTTCTTTAGTCGCAGAGGGGGCGTTAC
>CAYJPF010000089.1:0-10938 GCA_964372025.1 uncultured Peptococcaceae bacterium
TTTTGGGCAAAACCGTGTGAAGCTCGTATCCCTGGTGGCTATTGCTCCTCAAACAGATGCGGCCTTTATTTTTAATTTCCCAGACGGGGCAAAAACCGCCCCACCTGGAAAATTAAAAATACCGCTCCAACTACATTTTACAGTTTAGTAAGTTGCTCTATTCGCTAGCTGCTTTTGATATCTTGACTTGTCTTCGATTGTTAGCCTTTTAGGGTATTTTGCTTTGGTTCGGATTATATAGGTTTGGCTAGCCAAACCTATCAAGCAAACCCAAAGCGCAAGAAAGCAAAAAAAGAGGGTTGTCGCGGTATTGCGACAACCCTCTTGCTTTTAGATTATCTAGCTTTGCGGCTAAACATTAAGCCGGAAACCGAGAACATCAATAGAGCTAAACCTAATAATACATTAAAGGTAATACCAATCGAACCTGTTTGCGGTAAGTTGCCCAAGGGAACTTCATCTTCGATGATTAAAACTTCTTCAGGCATATCAATAACCGTAGCTACCGGGATAGGAGCAGGGATATTAGCTAAAGGAGTTTCGTCCTCAGCAATATCTACAATAGTGGGGGTAGGCTCAGGATCGGGGGTGGGCTCAGGGCCGGGGCCGGGAGTTGGGCCGGGCGGATCAGGATTACGGATCGGATCATCCGAGGTATAGGTGTAGAGGTAGTAAAGATCGATTTCGTATAATACGCCGGGGCTTACTAGCTCTACTTCTCTATTGCCTTGAGCTGGTTGATAAATATAATCATAGGTGTAGTTGCCACTGGTAAAGTTGGTATGGCCATTAATATAAGCATCGCCGGCATCAACAACACCATTTACAGTCATGGTAGGCATATTTTGATGCATGATATTGATAACTTCATCAGAGGTAAAGGTATCTACAACGGTTTGGCCATCAACAATAGCAACATAGTGACGAGTGATTTGATATAAATAGTTAGCATAGCTATTGGTGATAGTAGCATTGTAGCTAATGCCATCTAAATCCATTTGCGGTTGAGCATACTCTACGGTGTATACTTGGTTTTCGTCTACTGTAAAGTAGATGGAACCATTTACATCGCTGGCGCCTTTTTCGCGAATAGTGTAGTCACGAAGCTGACCATTACCTAAGAAGTACTTGCGCAAATTATCAAAAGTTACACTACCGGTTAAGGTTGTAGGATCGATATCGATAACTGCTTCTTCAATTACCTCGGAGCCTTGTAATAGTTCTACGGTTATAGATTCGGGATGGGTTTGGCCTGCAGCCGGAGTACCGGTAAAGGCCTTTTCTACTTCAATGCTAATTCTTGCTTGATTGATTACATTAACCAATCTCATCGGATTATATTCTTCAAGATTAAACTCTTCTTCACCGGGATATGCATGTAAACGGCTATAACCATCTACATCAGATTCCATTATATAGTAATAATAAAGTTGCATATCTTCATCATATACCGGCAAATCTTCGAACTTAACTTTAGCAAGGCTTTCGGTACCTGCCGGAATATTGATGGTATAGTCGCCGGCACCACTGGGGCTTGGTACTGCTACGCCATTAGCATAATCGGCCTCGGTGCTACGATATAGGGTAAAATCTACAGTGGGGAAGGTAGCGCCTTCCGGGCCTCTCCAAACTTTAGTTGCGGTTAGGTTTTTGGTTTCGATAATATAGGTGTTCTTGATGATGTTTTTACCAAACTTGGCAACTTTACCGGCAACTTCTGTACCTAATTCTTCACCATATAGCTTAATCATTAGCTCGCTGGGGGCTGTGCTTAGGAAAATGAATTTGCCGTTTTCGTCTACTATATCTCTTTCGATAATAGTATATTCATAGAGGCGGTCATTTTCCATATCATATTCCGGCCAGCCACCTTTGGCTTCATCATAGCCGAATTGATCGCCATCGGCAGCAGGTCTGAATGCTTTATAATTGGTTCTGTCTTTATTTTCCTTATAGGTAACATCGGCAGCAAAATCTACGGTAGCTACTAAAATACCATCTTGATATAAATCAAAGATTACATCAGTAGTGGGAATCTCTTCGGGCTTAAACCAACGTTTGGCTACCGAAATGGGCGAGTAAACTTCGTTAATAACATTGATTATATTAGCTTGCTGATTGCCATCAGCATCGCGCTCGCCTAAAGTTACGGAAGAAGTATACTTATTGGTTTTAACTTCTTTAACTGTATAGGTGATAGGTTGATGATTATCATCATATTTAGGCAAATCGCTAAATGTTGCTAATGCAGAGCTATTGCCATTAAGCTTATCATCTTGATACTTATTTTTATTAACCGTAATCGAGGATTCGGCAACATTAATGCCGGCCTCTGCTGGGGTTAGATAATCATAAGTGCCCTCTGTTGCGCCTGCTACTTGAACTAATAACTCAAAGGTTACCGAATCGGGAAGCTTAACGCCTTCTACCCAATCCCAAGATTTATTAACAGTTAAGCTTACAGATTCGGTATTATTACGATAGTTGTTGATATTTACGGTTGCAGATTCAGTAATACCTTCATTATCGATGGTAACTTCTTTGTCTTCACCGGCAAGGTAGGTAGTGGTGTATAGGCCATCTGCATTTGCAAAAGTTTCGGTAATGGTGTAGCTGATTTGGGTTTTGGTTACTTCGCCGGTTTCTTCCATCTTCGGGGTAGTACCGTCTTCTTCAAATAAAGGATTGCCTTCACCATCAACGCTTTGTACCATTACATTTTCTTCATAGAACTTGGGTAAATCTTTAAAGATATAGCTCCAAGCGGCTTGCTCGCCATTATCATCTTTAGTACCATCTAATTCAATGCTAGCGGCATGTAAATCTTGGCCTTCGCTATCTAAATGGTTGCTGCTTAAATTAATGGTTACAGTAGGATTGCTAGTAATATCGGTGGGTTGATCCCAAATTTTAATACCGCTAATTTGAATAGTTGCATCATTAGGATTATAGGTATTATTAGCAAACGATACAATTAAATCTTCGCCGGCTTGATAATCATCACCGTTAGCATCGGTGCTGGCCTTGGATACCATATAATAGGCGATATCATCGCTATCATCTTCATCAGCAATTACTTCGCGCACATCATAGGTGTAGGCATTGCCTAAGGTATCGTATTGAGGGAAAGTGCCGAGGTTATGGTCGGCAATATCCGCAATACCGCTAGGAGCATATGCTACAGCATTGCCATCGCCATCTTCATAGATAGCATTATTTTGATATACAGTATAAGTGGTGGTAGGATTGCCGTTTTCGGCTAACCAATCTTTATTAAGGGTAATGGTTACGTTGCCTTGTAAAGCATTGGTAATATTAATATCGGTAGGAGCATCATCAGTAGCAGTAGATGCAATCGGAGCATACCAAGTGCCTAAAGCATCTAAGCTAGCCTGGCCGGCGGTAATACTTTCGGATATGGTGTATTCGATTTCCTCATAACCGGTGATATAATCCTCTTCATCCCTATCGAAGGTGTATAAGGGTAAGCCTGTAAACTCATAATCCCAGCCATTGGCATTAGATAATACTTTGCTGGCTTGATAATCAGCAGGTAAACCAACGCTGCTAGTTAAGGTAACGGTTACTTGAACATCAGCAGCAATAACAATATCGGAGGGCAACCAGGTTTTGCTGCCACTTAAAGCAGTGGTAACGGGGGTTAGGGCATTGGTAATAGCAAAGCCTTGTGTAATTTCATCTGCGGTTGCTAAATTAATGCTATCTACATCGGGTTGATATTCATAACCGCTAAGGGTGGTCGGGTTGCCATTTTCATCAACGATTAAATCGCCATTTTCATCAATAGCAAATTCCTCAATGCTATAGGTGTAAGCATTGCCATATTTATCGGTTTTAGGCAAATTGCTAAAGGTGCCGGTTAAGGTAGTGCCGTCTAAATCAACAATTTGGCCTGTTACTTCTTCGGCAGTAACCATTTCTCCTGCTTGACGGTATAATTGAATTCTAATATCGGGGTGAACGATTTCGTCGCTAGGAGCTAACCAGGTTTTGGTAACAGTTAAGCTAATTAATTGCTCGGCCATATCATTATTTAAGGAATGGGTGATATAGCTGCTGCCATCTGTATTATTTGCAGTGCCTTGGCCATTATAGCTTACGGTATAACCGCTAGGAACATCTGGCTCATAGATGATATATTCAATAGCAGTACCATCAGCAGTTTGGCTATCAAACATGGTGTTGCCGTTATCATCTACGAAGTTTGTTTGCCAACCATTTTCTTTAGTTAAGGTTGCGGTGCCGACCGGTTTGTAGGCTTCGCCGGTTTCCGGATCTTCCTTAATAGATTCAACAGTGGGGATGGCATCTTCGTCGGTAGCTTCTACTAAGTTAACATGCTCCATATTATATAAGTGTATGGTTAATGTTGAAATTTCTAAGGCTGCCAATTCGTCAGCAGTTAGCGGCATTTCATTATAAGACCAAGTTTTTGTTACTTGATGCTCTTGGGCGCTAATTTCCGGAGTATTGGGGAATTGAATGCCATCCTTGGATGTATTTACATCCGGGAAATTAGTATAATCAATATTGCCCCAGGCAATTTCGAAGTAAACAGGGGTCTCGTCTAGCTCATAGCTAAGAATTACGCTGCCATCATTGGTAATAGTGGGAGCTGTTACTTCTTGCAAGCGATAAACGCCTTTGCCTAAGTTGGGGATGCTTACAATACCGTTAGCATCAGATTTCCAAGCGCCGGCAACGCCAACTTGTAGCCAGTTAGCTTCGGTGGCATCTTCGGCAGGGTTTGCACTGCTGCCTACATAACGCCATAAGCTAAATTCAGCACCGGCTAATCCTTTCGTGCCGGTTTCATTGGTTTTTTCAAAGCTTAAGGCAGAAACCAAAGCCTTAACGGTAGGTACATTAAAATCTTGGGTGTAGGCCATAAAGGCGGCATCTGCTGCTACGCCGTTTGCCGGTTCAAACTGGCCATCTACAAGTTGGCCATTAGCGCCGGTAATTGTGGTGGTGGAGGTGTCATTGCTTTCGAGCTTTTCGCTATTTACATAGTATAAAGTGGTTTGTTCATTGGTGGGGTAGAATTTGCCATCAACCAAAGAGCTTACTTTGCCCTCGGCAACTGCTTCGGTTGCTTTATAATGAGCATCTAAAGTTGCAGTATACTTTAAGGTATAGGTATGGGTGCCGGCAGTTTCATCATAAACATAAAAATCTTCTTTGACATCCTCATCTAAGCTGGTGATGGCGGCTGCTACTTTGGCTAAATCCCAAGTAAGTTTATCATTAGCATTAACATAGGCCATCTCGGTGGTATTATTGTCATCATCAGCGATGGTTGCGCCAAATAAGGTGGCATAAACAGCCTCGGGGGCAATAAAATCAACAAAATCGATATAATCGGCCATTGGGTCTTCTACAGTCCAAGGGGTGCCGCCACTGGTAAGATTGCTTAAGATTGCGGCAAATACCGAGGCTAAAGAACCGGCAATATCCGAATCGGCTACATGGTAGCCGCGAGTTTGTACTTTGTCGAGCCAGTTATTTTGTGTAGATGAGTCATAGGTTTCGTATAAAATGGTGGTTATATCGATATCGTTACCTTGTTTATCCTCATCTTTAGAAATTTTGCCAGCGACAGCCTGGATATTGGCTAGGCCGCTTGCATTGCTAGCTCCAGCAGTCTTGCCTAATTCTCTTAATTCGCCATCAAGGGTATAATCAAAGTCATTAAGCTTATCCAAACTAGCATAGTTCCCGGTGGCAGATTTATTAGCATTACCATCGGCAAAATAAATAATGTTTTTATCTTCGATTGAATTAAAGGTATCAATATTATCGATTTGGGATTTTTCAGCATACTGATATAAGCTATTAGCTACAATAAAACCGCCTTCGCTAAAGGTATTGCCGGAAGTGTTTGTAGCAGGTACTCCATTCTTATCAGCTATATCATTATAGCTATTATGATAAACAGTACCGGGTTGAGCAATTAATATCTTAAACGTATCTAGGCTAACAGCTTCTAATTTGCCATCAAAAGCATCAACTTCGCCTAAGAAATAGGCCAGGGTTTGCGGTATTGCATTAGCATTATCAGTAGGATTAAAAGTATATGCGGTATTATCTACATAATATACTTTATCAATTGTATCTTGCTTATTATAAGTTACTAAATATCTACGCTCCGGGGCAGAATTTTTGTCTTCAGCAGAGCGAGTATCGCTATTTTCGCCATCGGCCAAATCGCTGCCATAATACTTAAGCTCTTGGATTTGATTGATAGCTGCATAAGCATTATTTCTATCGGTTTCATTACTTAAATTATACCAAACTTGATTAGTGCCGATATTATAATGTTGGATACCGCCATCTGCTACGGTATAATCGGCATGGGTAATGGGATAAGCAAAGCCATTATAACCTACAAAAGATACATAGCGATCTACATCGCCGGCATGGAACTCGGTTACAAATGCTCTAAGAGCCGCTCTTAAATTGTCAACCTGGCTTCTGCTGGCATCATAGTCGGTATTACTTAAGGAGAATTCTTTACCATTATTGCGAGCAGCAGTTAATTCATTTTCATTCTGCATCGAGCCGGATAAGTCTACGGTTAATACCACGCTGGCCGGTTGCGGCTCGGTTAAGCTTTGTACTTCTTGATTAGTGGTTACTTGCAAGGTGATATCGAATTGGTTTTCGATAAAAGCGTTGCTATCAGTATCCACAGCTTGCTCGGCATACTTCTCTACCGATACTTGGAAGTTATCTTTTGTAGCGGAAGCTTCGCTGCCATCTGCACCATAACGAATAGAAGTATTGGGGATACTCTCATTAGCCGTATCGGCAGAGCCATCGGCTGATATATAGGTAGTTGCGGCGCTCCAAGGGGTTAGCGGATTTACATAATAATGTTGATTATTGGCATACTCGGTTTGATCGATGCCATTATCGCTTGCCCAAACCGTAATCATCGGTAAAGCAAAAATTGCGGCTAGGATGAATATTGCGCCTAGCACCATAAAAAAGTTTTCGCCAAAACTTTTTTGTTTTTTAATGTTCTTTTTAGCCATTTGTTTTCCTCCTACATTTTAGGGTTTACTTTTATTACATTATACAGAACTACTTGTTACCTTGTTACAAAAAACTTTTAAATCTTTTAACTTGTAACCATCAACTTCTAAAAACTTAAAAACTGTTTTGCACTATCTTCAAGCAGGCCTCCTTTAAAGTTTCTTCAATTTTTAAACTTATTGGCCTAAATTTATTGGCCAAAAATTATAATTACATATACTATAATAACATATTTTGGTTACATTTTGGTTACATTTTAATAATTTCTTACTATAATTTCTATATTTAATAACTAAATCCTTTATTTTTTTGTCGATTTTGCAAAAAAAATTTAGGCCCATGAATGTAAAACCATTATATCATAGGCCTAAATATTTGTATATAGTTTTTTGAAATATTTCTAAAATTTAATGTTTCGGCTTATTTGGTTAGTCGGTATATACTATAGCTTCGGTTTCGAAGATATTATTGTAAATATCGGTTAGTACAAAATAAACTAAAGCATCCATATCGCCTACATAATCATAGCTAACCAATATATCTGTGCCTTGATGAACAAAGGTGTCACCAAATAAATAAAAATCTTCGTATTCGCCTTCATAGGTATAGTAATCAATAATCCAATCTAATGTGTCACCTTCTTTTAAGGGGAATAAGCCTTTGCCCGCCGGCTCGCCGGTTTCGGTATATATCCGATAACCTGCCACATAGCCGGTTGGTTGCTCGCTATCCCAGTTAACGATAACCTCTACATATTGGTCATCATTTAAATAGGCAGGAACATAGCCGTAGGTGTACCAATTATCATCATCATGATAAATCATTTCCTCGGCATAAAAGGGCACTGTATGGCCATCTAGGGTTACCCAGGTATAATCAAACTCGATTAGCAAATCGCCATCATCATCAAAAGTAGGCACATTATCGCTGCCCAAATCAATATAGCCTTCGCCATCATCCAATAATACCTGTAGCTCAACAGATACTATCTCTTCCCATTGCTCGTCGCTTAGGCTTAAAACAAAATCATCGCCTTTTTCGTCAATTATCAAGCTATCCTCAATAATATTTTGATAATTATCTTGATAATATTGGGCAGTTTCGCTATCATACCAGGCATATTCCGAGTAATCCTCGGCCGGGGCGGCAGATATTCCACCTCCGCCTGCTAGGCTGCGGCTCATTTGGCCGCCGCTCATCGCACTGATAAAGGTGCTAAAAAAGGTTTGATAATCATCGGGCAAGCCCACGGTATCCAATAAGGCCTGCATTTCGCTATAACTATGCGGATATTGATAAGGGAAATAAATAGCCAAACCACTGCTATTTTCCATATCACTACTATTATAATAGTATTTTACCGCGCTATTTACGGCCGCAATTGCCGCATGGCCGCCATCCACATTGGCACGCTCGATATAATCGATTAAATCGATTTGCTCAAAGCCGCCATCGCCAAAATCCTTGGCATTGCCGCGGGCTAAAGATAAACGCCGATACTGGTTGCCCTGAATTTCTAAGGTGGCATTGGCAAAATAATCATCCAAGATTTCGTATAAATAAGCCATTTGGCGCAGCTCTACTATCGATAAAGTGGCCTCGGGATAATTATAGGCATCCTCGCAAGCCATCACATAATCATCGATAATATTTACGCCCCAATCCACGGTAGACATCGACGGATTTTGGCTTAAGGCCTCGAGCCAATCGGTATAATACCAGCCCAAGCCCGGTTCCAGCTCTTGCGAAGCCAATAGATAATCGCCATAAGGTTCGAGGGCAAAGGCGGTTTCGGCTGTGGCCATTAAGCAAGCATCAAAGCCGATAATGTCGAATTTAACCGTCATTTGGCTAAAGGCATCGGCCAAAGTGGCTAAAGTAAAGCCGGAATCGGGAAAATGCTCGTCATAACCAAAGCCCGACATCGTACCGCCGCCATGATTCCATAAAATTATGCTATAGCGATCGGCCGGAAAATCGGCGGCCATGGTATTGGCAAAATTGGTTAAAGTGCTGGGTTCGCACATATTTAGCAGGCCTTGATCATAAAGCTCGATTAGCTCGCCATTTTTGATTTGCCAATATTGGGTGGTATCGCCATCAATTTGATGATGTTCCCAGCTATAAGAGCCGCCGGTTATCATCACTAAATTGATATGCTCGCCAAAATCGGCCTCCAGCATTTCATAGATATCGGTAGTGGCATAGCCGCCCATAGTTTCTAAATCCGAGCCCAGCATATAGATCATGATGGTATGGGTATCGCTGCCATCGCCTTTAGGGGTGGTGAAAAAATTGCGCAGGCCGCTAAGTTGCAAATCCTGGCCATAAGTACCCAGGCCGCCGCCGCTGATATTGGCCTGAACAGAGCCTTGATTAGAGCCATTAATGCTATTATTTTGATTATTATTTTGGTTATTGTTTTGATTATTATTTGGATTATCGGGAACAGTGATAGGCGGGGTGGGGGCATCGGCAAGCTCGTCTTCGGGCCAGAGCATCACTGCCAGAACGATAGCCACAATTGTTAGCAGCACCACGGCCGCAACAGCGATTAAGCAGCCCTTTAAAAAGCCACCTTTGCTGCCCTTGGGTTGGGGCGCTTTAGAGCCGGGCTGAAAACCCTGGCCGACCCCGGCATTATAAGGCTGATTATAGCCGGCAGAGCCGGGCGGCTGAGGCGGCTGAGAGTAGCCGGCCTGATAAGAAGCTTGAGGCGCTTGAGCATAACCACCCTGCTGAGGCGGTTGAGGCTGTTGAGGCGCTTGAGCATAACCGCCTTGCTGAGGCGCTTGAGGAGCTTGAGGAGCTTGAGCATAACCCGATTGCCCGAATGGTTGGGATGGTTGGGGCGCTTGGGCATAGGCGGATTGCTCGGATGCTTGGGATGGTTGGGCAGCTTGGGCATAGCCGGGCTGACCGGGGGTTTGGGGAGTTGGGTCTGTTTGAGCATAGCCTTGAGGTGCTTGGGGATATCCCGATTGATTGGTAGTTGGGGTTTGGGCAAAGCCGCCTTGTTGTGATGGGTTTGGCGGCTGTGCGGTAGCAAAATCGGAATTGGCCGCAGGTTGGGGGTTAGTATGCGGCGGGGGGGAGGGGGTAGGGGCAGGGCTGGCATCCTGGTTGGCGGATGCAGTCGGCAGCCCAATGGGTTTACCGCAGCCGGTGCAAAATTTCATATTATCATTAATAGTAGCTCCACAATTGGTACAAAACATAAACACACCACCTTAATTGATATTTTTAAACAATTATTACCTATAATATATTAAAGCATATGAGCTAAGTATAACATATTTGCTGCCAAATGTATAGGTTTTGGTTAGGAAAATCCAATAATCCGAACCAAAGCAAAATACCCTAAAAGGCTAGCGAGCGAAGACAAGTCAAGATATCAAAAGCAGCTAGCGAGTAGAAAAACTTATTAAACTGTAAAATGTAGTTGGAGCGGTATTTTTAATTTTCCGGACGGGGAGGGGATTGGTTGGGATATTATGAAGTTAAGCAATGTTGCGCCTCTGTAATCCTGAGCGTAAGCGAAGGATCTTGCCCTTGAGCTAACTTACTGCATAAAGATTCTTCGCTTCGCTCTGAATGACAGGCTAGTTAGCCCCTTAGCTTAAAGGCATTGGGTTTGGTTATTGGGGAGATGGAAAATAAAGGCCGTATAAAGCGGTAGATTAGCAGGTATTAGCTGGCCTTAGCCTTGCAATTAGCGGTTGTTTTTGGTTAGGAAAATCCAATAATCCGAACCAAAGCAAAATACCCTAAAAGGCTAGCGAGCGAAGAAAAGACTACAGGTCAAAATACCTAGCGAATAAGATAACTTATTAAACTAGCAAATGTAGTTGGAGCGGTATTTTGTATTTTCCAGGTGGG
>CAYJPF010000090.1:0-10895 GCA_964372025.1 uncultured Peptococcaceae bacterium
TAAGACCTTGGGGGCGCTGCCCCCAATACCCCCGCAATTTTTTGTAAAAAATTGACTAAAACTTAAAAGGTGTGTTGCTCGGTTCTGGCTATGATCTCTTCCTGTAATTCCGGAGTTAAATTATTAAAATAATCACTATAGCCTGCTACCCTTACTATTAAATCTTTGTACTGCTCCGGCGCTTCCTGCGCTTTACGCAATACCTTACTGTCTACTACATTAAACTGTACATGATGGCCGTCCATCCTAAAGTAGGTACGGATTAAATCCTTTAAGGCCTCAACACCCTCCTCCTGAGCCAAAATCTGAGGGGTAAACTTAATATTTAATAATGTGCCTCCGGTACGCAAATGGTCTAGCTTAGCTGCACTTTTGATTACCGCTGTCGGGCCATTCATATCCGCACCCTGTACCGGCGATATCCCTTCCGATAATGCAAAACCTGCACTGCGCCCGTCCGGTGTAGCGCCCACCACCGAACCAAAATATACATGGCATGTAGTCGGTAACATCTCCACCCGATAACTGCCGCCGGTTGGGGTAGGTCGCCCATTTACCAGCTCGTAAATTACCTCAAACATACCCATAATTAGGCTGTCGGCACCATCATCATCATTGCCGTATTTAGGCGTTTTGTTAAGGAAAATCTGACGCTCCTTCTCATAACCCTTAAAATCTACCGCCAATACTTCCAGCATATGCTCCATTGTCATGCTTTTATCGGTAAAAATATGCTTGTTAATCGAAGATAAACAATCGGTAATGCTGCCTAAACCCACAAATTGAATATAACGGCTATTATACCTAGCTCCACCATTATTATAATCGCGCGCCTTCTTAATGCAATCCTCAATTACCACACTCATAAACGGCGAAGGCATATTCTGGGCATAAATTTGCTCAATTACATTATTACCGCGAATATCAATATCAATAAAATAACTTACCTGCTTCTTAAAAGCTGCCAATAAATCTTCTATGCTCTTAAACTCGGTAGGCTCGCCGGTTTTTAGGCCGATTTGCTTGCCGGTTTGTGGATCTAGGCCATTATGCATGGTAATCTCTAATACTTTTACCATATTAAAATAACCGGTTAAAATATAAGCCTCTTTACCAAAAGCACCTACTTCCACACAACCCGAGGTGCCGCCCTGCCTGGCATCTTCCAAGCTTTTGCCTTGGCGCAATAATTCCTCGATAACCGCATCAGTATTGAATACGGAAGGAAAGCCCATCCCTTCGCGGATAACCTTGCCGGCCTCGATTACAAAACGATCCGGATTCTTGCGGCTAACCTGCACATTGGTCGAAGGCTGCAAAATTCGCATATCGGCTATAATCTCTAATAGTAAATAGGATAATTCATTAACCGCATCAGTGCCATCGGGCTTAACACCACCAATATTGATATTGCAAAAATCGGTATAAGTACCACTTTCTTTTAAGGTGATACCCACTTTAGGCGGCGCCGGTTGATTATTAAACTTAACCCAAAAACTCTCCAAAAGCTCTTTTGCTTGATCGCGGCTTAAAGTGCCGGCTGCGGTTTCGGCCTGGTAAAAGGGGAATAGATGTAAATCCAATTTGCCGGGCGAAAATGCATCCCAAGTATTAAGCTCGGTAATTACCCCCATATGCACAAACCAGTACATCTGCAAGGCCTCGTGGAAAGTACGCGGCGGATTAGCCGGCACATGCTCGCAAATAGCAGCCAAATTTAATAGCTCGGCTTTACGAGCACTATCGGTGGCCTGCTCGGCCGCCTCTTTAGCATAGGCCGCATAACGCTTAGCATAAATCATCAGCGCATCACAGGCAATATCCATCGCCTTTAATTGCTCTTGCTTAGCAAGGGCTTCGCTATCATTTACATAGTCCAAGGCTTGTAATTGCTCGGCAATATCGGCCTTAAAGCCCAGCATACCTTTGCGATAAATCTTGCCATCGGCCACAGTATGCCCCGGCGAACGCTGCTCCATAAATTCGGTAAAAATGCCGGCATCATAGCAATCGCGCCATTCATCAGTCATCTGATTCATAATCAAATCGCGAATCGATTTGCCTTGCCAATAGGGGATAATAGTTTCCTCCTGGGCTTTAAGGGTGGCCTCGTCTACCCTAAAAAAGATTTTATCCCTTTTATCGATAGTTTCAAAATCCTCAACACTATGGCAGCATAATTCCGGATAAGTAGGCGCAGATTGAGGCTTAGGGCCTCTTTCGCCTAAGATTAGCTCGCCATCATTGATAACCAGCGTTTTATTTTCCATTATATGTTTAAAGGATAAAGCCCTAAGTACCGGTATCGATACCTTGCCTTGATACTTTTGATAGGCTTCCGTCATCAATAAAGCCCTTTCGATAGATAGGGTAGGCTCGGTTTCTACACTTTGTTTGCGCAGACGCTGAATTCTTTCATTCATTCCCAAAATACGTTCTACTTGCTCAGCCATAGTAAATCCTCCTTAATTAAATTAACTGTTGATATGAATATTAAAACCATGGCCATCTAACATATTAGCTAATTCGGCCATCTGCTCTTTAGACGGTTCTTCAATACTATCCAAGGTATAATCCATATGCAATTTTTGATACTTACCCTTGGCCATATTATGATAGGGCAATAAATAAATATCCTTTAGCTTACAATCCTTAGCCAAAGCGGCCAAAGCCTGCATATTGCTTAAATTATCATTAAAGCCGGGAATTACCGGCACCCTTAACCAAATTTGATTGGGCATAGCCGCCAATTTTTGCAAATTAGCTATTAATAATTTATTGCTAACCCCGGTTAAACGTTGATGTTCTTGATCATCTAAATGCTTAAGATCGTATAAGTATAAATCGGTATAGGCGCTGCTTTGCGCCAAATTATCCCAAGGCACATGGCCGGAAGTATCGATAGTGGTATGAATAGCGGCCTGCTTTAAGGCAATCAAAAGCGGCAATACAAAATCGATTTGAATTAAAGGCTCGCCGCCGGATATGGTAACCCCACCTTTAGATGTAGCAAAAAAAGGGAAATCCTTTTGCACTAAATCAAAGGCCTCGTCTACCGTCATTAATTTGCCCAGCATGGTTAAAGCCAAGCTAGGGCATAAATCCGAACATTTAGCGCAGGTGGTACATAGCTTTTTATCGATAATCAATTGCTGATCTTCAAAGCTTAAAGCCTGCTGCGGACATACCTTCAGGCAATCGCCGCAAAAAATACATTTATCGGCCTGCCAGGTTAATAGTTGCTCAAAACTTAATCCTTCCGGATTATGACACCAGGCACAACGCAAGGGGCAACCCTTTAAAAATAGGGTGGTTCTAATCCCCGGGCCATCATGAATCGAGAAGCGTTGTATATTACTAACAATGGCCATATTTTCCTCCGTTTGGTTGATTATATCTATATTGTATCATAAAATTTTTGTTTGTAAATACCTTATTAGGAATTTTTTTTATTAAGCCAATATTTTAAGACAAATAGCCACTAAAAAGGCTATTTGTTCTAAGTCAAAATTTTAGTTACTTGGCTTGTTTTTGCCTTTATATTTAAACTTTCCTAAATTTTACGACAAATTGACATTTGGGCTTATTTTAGATATGATTAGAGCAGCTAATTATTAGTATTAGGTCATTAGTTAAAGAAAGGATGTTGTAGATGGAAAAAGATAAAATGCCTTTGGCGCAAGTGGATTTTTCGGAATTTGCACCGCCAACTTATGAAGAATGGAAAGCCGAAGCAATAGCTTCTTTAAAAGGCGCCCCTTTTGACAAAAAATTATTAACCGAAACTTATGAGGGTATTACCTTAGAGCCCTTGTACACCCCCGAGCATGCTGCCGATTTTGCCCAAAAATCGAGCTTCCCCGGGGCTGATCATTTTTTGCGTGGTAGCAAAGCCACAGGTTACACCCGTAACCCTTGGTTAGCTGTGCAAAAAATTAGTGCCCATAATTTGGAAGAAGCCAATCAGCAATTAAAGGATGATTTGGCCAAAGGTGGCCAAGCCATTTCTTTTTGCAGCCATGATATTAAGCTTGATACCTTAGCCGATATCAATAAATTGCTGGCCGATATCGATATTACCAAGGCTGCCTTTAATATTGTGCCCGGCGCTAATGCCATGCCCTTAGTGGCTTTGCTTAAGGCTTATTGCCAGCAAAATGCCATTGATAGCCAAAAATTATTTGGCGTAATCGGTGCCGATCCGCTATTTTCCTTAGCTATCGAGGGCGAGCTGGATGCTTCTATCGATTGCTATTATCAGCAAATGGCCGATTTAATTAAATTTACGGCCGAGCATATGCCCCAATTAGAAACTATTTATATTCAAGGTTCGGTTTATCATAATGGTGGTGCCGATGCCGCCACCGAATTAGCCGCCGTGATGGCAACCGCTATCAGCTATATCGATGCTTTAATCGAAAAAGGTTTGGATATCGATACTATTGCCGGCCAAATTCGCTTTCAATTGCCGATTGGCGCTAATTTCTTTATGGAAATTGCCAAAATTAGGGCTGCCCGCATGATTTGGGCGCAGATTATTAAGGCTTATGGCGGCAATGAAAATTCGGCCGCTTTCCATGTTTGCGCTACTACTTCTTCTTTTACGATGACCGCCTATGATCCTTATGTAAATGTATTGCGTTCTACCACCCAGGCTTTTGCCGGGGTTGTGGCCGGTGCTAATTGCCTAAGTGTTAAGCCTTTTAATGCTGTTAATGGCAATCCCGATCAACAAAGCCGCCGTATTGCCCGCAATATTCAAAATATGCTCAAAAGCGAATTTAATTTGCTAAGCCCCATCGACCCGGCCGGCGGTTCTTGGTATTTGGAAACTTTAACCGGCCAATTGGCCGAAAAAGCCTGGCAAAAAATCCAGGATATCGAAGCCAAAGGCGGTATGCTAGCTGTTTTAACCGAAGGCAGCTTGCAAGCTGATATCGAGGCTGTATGGCAAAAAAGGCAAAAGAAATTAGCCACCCGCGCCGATAAAGTGGTTGGGATCAATATGTATGCCAATAATTTAGAAAAATTGGATTTGGCTTGCACTTGCGGCTGCAATTGCGGTTGCAATCAAGAAGAAGCCGCTGCTATCGAAATTACTTTAGATGGCTCGATGGCCGATTTAGTGGCAGCTATTGCCAAAGGCATGCCTTTAAGCCAAGCTCAAGCTGCTTTGGCTAAAGGTAATAGCCCCCAAATAAGCCCTATTGCCAAGCATCGCTTAACCGAGCAATTCGAAAGCTTGCGCCTTAAAACCGAGGCCGCCGAGCAGGAAATTACTATTTTCCTAGCCAATATGGGCCCGGTTAGCCAGCATAAGGCTCGCGCCGATTTTTCGGCCGGCTTTATGGAAGTGGGCGGCTTTAAGGTTATCGGCAATGATGGCTTTGCCACAGTAGATGAGGCTGCCCAAGCCGCTATTGCTGCCAAGCCCACCGCCGTAGTAATTTGCTCCACCGATGACACTTATCCCGAAATTGTGCCGGCTTTAACCAAAGCTATTAAGGCTGCCAATCCTAAAACCGGGGTAATTTTGGCCGGTATGCCGGCCGCCGAATATAAAGATAGCTATCTAGCAGCCGGTTTGGATGATTGCATTCATGTAAAGGCCGATTGTTTGGCTGTATTAACCAAAATCCAAAACATGGGAGGGATTGAATAATGACTAAAAAACCGGATTTCAGTAAAATTAATTTTCAAGCGGCCCCTTCCAATCAAATCAGCTATGAGCAGTGGCAGAAGAAAATAGAGGCCGAAAGTGGTCAAAGCCTAGAGCAAATGATCAATAAAACCATGGAGCAAATCGATGTTAAGGCTTTATATACCGAGGCCGATTATCAGGGTTTAAACCATTTGCCCTATATGGCCGGTTTGCCGCCCTTTTTGCGTGGCCCTTATCCTTCGATGTATGTAACTCGCCCCTGGACAGTTCGCCAATATGCCGGTTTTTCTACCGCCGAGGAAAGTAATGCTTTTTATCGCCGCAATTTGGCCGCCGGCCAAAAGGGTTTATCGATTGCCTTCGATTTAGCTACCCATCGTGGTTATGATAGCGATCATCCGCGGGTAATGGGCGATGTTGGTAAGGCCGGCGTGGCTGTTGATTCGATTCTTGATATGGAAATTTTATTCTCGGGTATTCCCCTTGATCAAATGTCGGTATCGATGACGATGAATGGGGCTGTGCTACCGATTATGGCTTTTTATATCTTGGCTGCCGAAGAGCAGGGCGTAGATAAAAAGGTTTTGGCCGGTACTATTCAAAATGATATTTTAAAAGAGTTTATGGTGCGTAATACCTATATTTACCCACCGGCAACCTCGATGCGGATTATTGGCGATATCTTTGCCTATACCTCGCAGTATATGCCTAAATTTAATAGTATCAGTATTTCCGGCTATCATATGCAAGAGGCCGGTGCTACCGCCGATATCGAAATGGGCTATACCCTAGCCGATGGCTTAGAGTATTTGCGTACCGGTATATCTGCCGGTTTAAGCATCGATCAGTTTGCGCCTCGTTTATCTTTCTTCTGGGGTATTGGCAAAAACTATTTTATGGAAGTTGCCAAAATGCGTGCTGCCAGAATGTTATGGGCTAAAATTGTTAAGCAATTTGATCCTAAAAGTGCTAAATCGATGGCCTTGCGTACCCATTGCCAAACTTCCGGTTGGAGCTTAACCGAGCAAGATCCGTTTAACAATATTTCGCGCACCTGTTTAGAGGCTATGGCTGCTGCTTTAGGGCATACCCAAAGTTTGCATACCAATGCTTTAGACGAGGCTATTGCCTTGCCTACCGATTTTTCGGCCAGGATTGCCCGTAATACCCAGCTTTATATTCAAGACGAAACCCAGGTTTGCAAAGTGGCCGATCCTTGGGGCGGTTCCTATTATGTAGAGGCTTTAACCGGCGAATTAATCAAGCGTGGTTGGGCTCATATCCAGGAAATCGAAGCCCTAGGCGGCATGAGCAAGGCGATTGAAACCGGCCTACCCAAAATGCGGATTGAGGAGGCGGCAGCTCGTCGTCAAGCGCATATCGATTCGGATAAAGAGAAGATTGTGGGCTTAAACTATTTGCCATTAGATCATGAAGATCCGATTGATATTTTGGATGTAGATAATATGGCTGTGCGTCAGGCGCAGATTGAGCGCTTAGAAAAATTGCGTAATAATCGTGATAATGCTAAAGTTGAGCATTGCTTAAATGCAATTACCAAATCGGTTGAAAGCGGCGAAGGCAATTTACTGGAATTAGCAGTAGAAGCTGCCCGTGCCCGTGCCTCTTTGGGCGAGATTTCCGATGCGGTAGAAAAGGTAAGCGGCCGCCATAAGGCTGTTATCCGTTCGATTTCCGGCATTTATTCTTCGGAGTTTGCCGATAGCGAAGTTATTAGCGAAGTACAAAAGATGACTGATGATTTTGCGGCTAAAGAGGGACGTCGTCCTAGGATTATGATTGCCAAGATGGGACAAGATGGCCATGATCGTGGCGCTAAAGTAGTAGCCACTGCCTATGCCGATATGGGCTTTGATGTAGACATGGGCCCCTTATTCCAAACCCCGGAAGAAACAGCCCAAGATGCGGTAGACAATGATGTACATGTAGTGGCCATGAGCTCTTTAGCAGCCGGCCATAAAACATTATTGCCGCAATTGGTGGCCGAGCTTGCCAAACTGGGCAGGGAGGATATCATGGTAATTTGCGGTGGAGTTATCCCCGCTCAGGACTATGCGTATTTAAAAGAGCAAGGGGCTGCAGCAATTTTTGGCCCGGGCTCGGTAATCCCGGTATGCGCCAAAGAAATTTTAGAGATTTTAAATTCACGTTTAGCATAAACCAAAAAAAGGGGGCTATCGCAATTAAGCGATAGCCCCCTTTTTAAAGTTTTACTCAATTTTTTACAAAAAATTGCGGGGGCTTGGGGGCAGAGCCCCCAAGGTCTAAAAAAGGTTTTAAAAAGGTTTTAAGCCAACTAAAAAAACAAAGCAAGCAAATCAAAATCCAACAAAAAATCTGGCAGGAAGCAAAATTGGCTTAAAACCGGCGCCTTTTGGCGAAGCCAAAACAGCCCTCAAGATCAAGGTTGCTTTTTACTTAATTAGCAATAAATCAAGTATTATTTGTCGTAAAGAAAATTAAATTTTTTCTATTGTTTCGACATTGTTTTTAGGCTTCAACGCATATAATTTATTTAGCACTTTTTTATTTGCTTAATAAATTTTTCAGGCGGTGAGCTTATGTCAGAAAATCCACGTATTTATCCTTTTCGTCGCGCAGGTATCGATGCTAAACTAACAGCAAAAAAATCACTTAAACTCAGTATGGTCGCTCAAATTGGGGGCTTGGCTTTAGCGGCTTTCTTTTTAGCCCGTGCCCAAATTCTAGGCGATCTCTACCCCTTTGCACCGGCATTTTTAGTGGCCGTTGCAGCTGTTTATCCTCGCAAAGGCAGCGCTTTTATTATCCCCGTTTTATTAGGACTAATCAGCGCCATGCCTCTTAATCAAACCTTTGCCTATGGGGCTATCTGCCTGCTACTTACTGCCATTTTTATTTTCTATCGGGTAGATAGCAAAAAACAATGGTTCATTATCCCCGGTATGGTTTTAACTACTGTATTAGTATGCAAAGGCCTGCATATTGCTATTATTGGCTTTAATAATTACCGCATTCTAATCTCCGTTTTCGAAGCCATTTTAAGTGCCGGCTTGGCTTTGGTGTTCTTAGTTGTCTTTAATGCTCTGCGCCGCTTCGATATCAGCCGCCGCTTCTCTACCGACGAAACAGTTTGCGTTTTTGTAGCCCTAATGGGTGTAGTTTGCGGCTTTAGTGGCCTTAGCATCTATAATATGGATATCCAAAGCATCTTTAGCCGCTTTTTAATTATGGGGGTTGCCTTTTTAGGCGGCCCCGGTGCCGGCACTGCCATGGGCGCTTTAATCGGTATTGTGCCCAGCCTTTCCAATATTGTTTCGCCGGTTACAGTAGCCACCTTTTCCTTTGCCGGACTTTTAGGAGGGGTTTTTGGCGGCTTTGGTCGCCTAGGTACCGGCTTAGGCTTTATCTTGGGTAATTTAATCCTAGCGCTTTATATGCTTACCGGCGAGCAAATCTCGCAAAGCCTAATTGCCAGCCTGGTGGCGGCTTTATTCTTCTTTTTAATACCAACTAAACTTTTTAATAATCTGCATCGAGCCTTTTCGGTAACCGGCTTGCGCAGCACCAAAGAAGAAAAAAACGAGCGCCTATTGCGTCTGGCTGTGCGCCGTATGCGTAATTGCGGTTGGATGTTTAGAGATTTGAGCCATTCCCTAAGCGAACTAAGCGTAGAAGAAACCCCCGATGAGGAAGACAACCTCCATATCCCCTTAGAACAATTATCCTATCAATTATGCAGCCAATGCAGCTTGCAGGATATTTGCTGGCAATTAGATCGCGACGAAACTTATCGTGGCGTCATCCAATTATTCGAATCGGTGCGGATTAATGGTTTAGCCTCGGTAAAAGATGCCCCCGATAATTTCTCGCGCCGCTGCCCTCATATAAAAGAGCTGGTAGCCATTGCCAATTGCCTTTATGGCCTTTATTTGCGCAGCAATTATTGGAATAATCAAAAAGAGCAAAGCCGCCGTTTGCTAAGCCGTCAATTAAATGGTGTAGCCGATGTAATGGAAAAAATCTCCAAGGAAATCAGCGATTATGGTGAAGAAAGGGAGGTTTTGGAAAGAGAATTGCAAAAAGCCATAGCCAAGCGCGGCTTGCCGATTGACAATGCCGGCATTGTCAATATTGGTGAAAAGTCGATTGATATTTGGGCGCAATATTTGGAATGCCCGGGCGAGCTATTTTGTCAAAGGGCAATCGAGGAAGAGGTTAGCCGCCTTTTGGGCTATGAATTTTCCGTCCATAATAATAGTTGTGGCGGCCGCAACTGTGTAGAGCGTTGCGAGTATCGGCTTTTGGCCAAAGGCGCTTATAATTTGCTGATTGGCCAAGCGCAGCTAGCCAAAGATAAAGGCGGCATTTGCGGCGATAGCGGCGGCAGCATGCTTTTGGAGGAAGGCAAGCAATTATTAATGATTAGTGATGGCATGGGCAGCGGTGCTAAAGCGGCAGCCGAAAGCACGGCCGCCTTAACCATAGTAAGCCGCCTGCTGGAAACCGGTTTTAGCGAAGACACAGCAATTGACACCATCAATGCGGCCTTATCATTACGCGGCAATGAGGAGAGTTTTGTAACTTTGGATTTATGCATAGTGGATTTATATACCGGGGCGGCCGATTTTGTAAAAACGGGCGGAGCAGCCAGTTTTATCAAAAGGGGTGGCAATGTAAGGATGATAAAAGGCGGCAGCTTGCCGGTGGGCATGATTTATGCTATCGACAAAGAGGTAATTGGCGAAAAGTTATTACCGGGCGACATGATAATTATGGGCACAGATGGCCTATTGGACATGGACACAATGGATGATCATCAATGGCTAATGCGCATATTAGAGCAAGCAACAGCCCCCACCGCCCAAACCATGGCCGAATATTTGCTGGATAAGGTAGTAAGTGTAAGTAATGGCCGAGTAAACGATGACATAACCGTATTAGTGGCCCAATTAGGCGAGATTGCCTAGCAAAACCAGATAATTTGAGCCAAAGTTGAACACCCTAAAAGAATAGCGAGCGAAGATAAGATGTGAGGTTAAAGTACCTAGCGAATAGAGTAATCTACTAAACTAGCAAATGTAGTTGGAGCGGTATTTTGTATTTTCCAGGTGGGCGGTTTTTGCCCGTCTGGGAAATACAAAATAAAGGCCGCATCTGTTTGAGGAGCTTTAGCTCCGAGTTATGCGGCCTTAGCGCAGACGAGTCCACATTACAGCGCCGGGTCCGCTGA
>CAYJPF010000091.1:0-10826 GCA_964372025.1 uncultured Peptococcaceae bacterium
TATGAAGCCGGCAAACTGGGATAAAAATGGGTTCGGATTATGGGCTCGTGCTTAAGCATCGCCATTATTATTAGCCGCTTAATAGCTTTTATCACCGCTTATTTGGTAAGCCGTTACACTATATCAAGAAAAAACAGTTTTCCTATTCCTAAAACCTATTATATTGGCCTGCTAATGGTAATGTTAGGCAGCCTATATCTATATATTAACTCTTTAGATCAACAATATTTATCTTTACTTGATGTTTCGATTAGCAGCGCTGCCTTAATAATTATCAATATAACTATAGTTTTAGTTGATGAAAAAATATATCATGCTTTATTAACTCTTGCCGAAAAAAAGCTATTAAAGCAGCAAAATAGCGCCTATGAGCAACAAGCTGAAATAATTGGCCAATCTACCAAGACCATAAATGCCATCAAACATGATATGAAAAATCATTTGTTGCTATTAGAGCAAATGCAGGCCAATAATAAAGATCTAAGCCCCTATATTCAGCAAGTGATAACATCTATGGATATAGACTCTTATCTTGTGCAATCGCATAATTTTATTATTGATAGCATTGTTAATTTTAAATTACTGCCTTTAAAAAAACAAGAAATACCGATATCTATTGATATAACAATTCCGACGGAATTAAATATTGCAGCCTATGATCTTACGGTGATTATTGGTAATTTGTTAGATAATGCAATTACAGCACTTGAAAAAGCCACTGATAAAAGGCTGGATTTAATTATTACTTTGGATAAAGCAAATTTATTAATATTGGTTGATAATTCCTATGACGGCCAATTATTAAAAGATGGCAAATATTTTAAAACAACTAAAAAGCCCAAGCAAAATCATGGTTTGGGCTTAGCCAATATAGAAAAATCCTTAGCCAAGTATAATGGCGAAATGATTATAGATTATACAAAAACTATATTTTCTGTATCAGTAATTATCCCTGTTAAACAATAAACTATAGACATATAAGTTCTTTATAACTAGCATATATTTAGCTAATAAAAATTATCAGTTATTCCCTAAAACCTATCACTTATTACTTATTGTAGCACAGTTAAAAAAAATAAGTATAATAAGAGTATATTATTAGCGCAAAATAGCTAAAAGCTGAATAATTAGTTAATAAACAAATTAAATATTTAGAGGTTTATATGAATAATTTACCAAAAATCAAAAACCAAGCTAGATGCTTTAAAAAGCCATTTCTTAAAATGTTAATCTTGCAAATGTTACTGATTATACCGGGCATAATATTTTTTATTCCGGCCTTTACTGTAATAAAATATGCACTAATTATTACGATAATATATTTAGTGGTTCAATTTAGGTATAATCGTAACGAGGCTACTTCTTTAGGAATTAGCCTGGCTTTTCTTGCCCCGATATTGCCTACGTATCTTTTGCAGGAAATATATTATCAAATTCGCCATTTTTTTCAACCAAATCTGGCTGCTCTTTTGCCTTATGAATGGTACGATTTTTCCGAGATATTATTGGGCTTTTATCTAGTTCACTTGGCAATATACACCTTTGTCTTTGCGATGTTTTGCAAATCTAAAAATGCTTTGGCTAAAACTTTTCGCCAAATGCTAACCCTGCAAGTTATTGCTTTTACAGCCTTGCTTTTAATTTGGCGCATCTACAGCGAGGCTCATCCCGATGGCTTTGATTATCAAAATTATGGTAATTATCTGCTGCTGGGGCTTAATATTATCACCTTGCTTTATCTTGCTTGGCAGTTTAAGTTTAAGAATATCATTAACTGGGGTTTACCGCTGGCTTTTGCCTTTATGCCCCTTTTGCAGCTAATTAGATTTAGCGATAATTTTTACCGATTAATCGATAGTGTTTTATCATTTTTTAATCTAGGCTTAGTAATGCCTTACAATAGCGATGCTCATTTTTATGAATCAACTTTATTTTTAAATCTGGCTCTTAAATATTATGCTATTCCTTTTGCAGCTTTAACCGGGCTGATTTGTTTGATCTATATAAAAAAACAAAAAAGGAGCTAAAACCATGGACAATTATTATCAGCAAAAACTAAATTCCCAAAAATTATTTGAAGTTTATAATACATCAATTCCTCGTATTAAGCAATATTTAAATGCCGAGATTGAATTTGTTAAGCAAAATATCACCAAAGATGCTGATGTGCTGGAATTAGGGGCCGGCTATGGCCGCATAGTTAAAGAACTTGCCCCATTTTGCCATTCGATTATCGGCTTAGAGATATCTGCCGAAAGTGTTGAGCTGGGCAATCAATATTTAGAAAATCATCCTCAGGCTGCTCTGATTGCCATGGATGTACATCAAATCGAATTAGATAAATCATTTGATCTAATCTTATGTTTGCAAAATGGCTTATCTTCTATGCGCATCACTAATCAAACTTTAGATAAAATATTTAGCCATTTAAAGCCCGGCGGCAAGGCGCTGATTAGCACCTATAGTAGCGATTTTTGGCCAATTCGGCTCAAATGGTTTGAAGAGCAAGCCGCTAAAGGCTTGTTGGGCGCAATCGATTATGAGCAAACCAAAAATGGCATAATTGTTTGCGATGATGGCTTTAAAGCAACCACCCATTCGCTTGCCGACTTGGAAAAAATTGGCAAAAGCCTAGGATTTTCTTATAAAGTTATAGAAATAGATAATTCCAGCTTATTTTTGATTATCGAAAAAGATTAATTTGCAATTTTACTTTTATATATTTATAAAACAGAAGGGAGGTTAACGTTTAAACTATTAAAAAAGCCTGAAAGGAGTATTAAAATGAATCAAGAAAAAACTTTAGACAAAAGCAAAATGTTTGCTCCCGCCAATATCTTAAAATTTATTTTACTTAATGCCCTCGGAATTTTTATGTTCTTTATTACCATTACTATTGGCGAAAAAACCAGTATCCCCATCGACCATATCGTTAGCTATATCCGCGCCCTACCGAATGTAGGAACTATTTATGCCAGTATTGTTATCGTGGTGGGGGCTATTTTGCCCTTTATCGACAAAAGCTGGAATAAAGATAAGGTTACCTTAGTTTTCTCGATATTTAAGGTAGCGGCTATCGGGGTTTTGGCTTTGCAGCTTTTCCAATTAGGGCCGGAATCTATTCATACCCCGGGCATGTTGCCCTTTGTTTTTAATGTAGTTGTTATCCCGGTTACAACCTTGGTGCCGGTTGGTGCTATCTTCTTAGCCTTTTTAATTAATTATGGATTAATGGAATTTATCGGCGTATTTATGCGCCCGATTATGCGCCCCATCTGGAAAACCCCCGGCCGCTCGGCTATTGATGCCGTGGCCTCGTTTGTTGGTAGTTATTCGGTGGGCTTGCTGATTACCAATCGTGTTTATAAAGAAGGCCGTTATTCCACTAAAGAGGCTTCGATTATCGCCACCGGTTTTTCTACCGTTTCGGCCACCTTTATGGTTATTGTGGCCAATACCGCCGGCGTTATGGAAAGCTGGAATGCCTATTTCTGGGGCACTTTGGCTATTACCTTCCTGGTAACTGCGATTACTACCAGGATTTATCCCCTCTCTAAAAAGTCCAACTTAGGCTACAATGATATGGAAGTTATCGCCGAGCCGGCACCGCCTGCCAATCAAATCTTTAAATGCGCTTTGGACGAAGGCTTAAGCAGCTGCGCCAAGGCTCCTTCGGTAGGTAGCGGCGTAGTTAAGAATTTAGTAGATGGCATTAAGCTGGCCTTAGCCATTGGCCCCACCTTGATGGCAATCGGCTTCTTCGGCTTATGCTTAGAGGCTTTTACCCCTGTTTTTGATATTATCGGCTATATTTTCCTACCCTTTACCATGGTGCTCGGCTTTGGCGAAGAGGCTGCTTTGATGGCCACCGCCAGCGCTATCAGCTTGGCCGAAATGTTCTTGCCTTCCGGCATTTTAGCCGAGGCCAGCCCCTTAGCCCAAGCTACAATGGCTATTGTTTGCGTATCGGAAATTTTATTCTTCTCGGCTTCTATCCCTTGTATTTTATCTACCGAAATTAAGATTTCGCTTAAAGATATTTTAATTGTTTGGGTGGAGCGGATTATTTTATCATTAATCCTGGCCACCCCGTTTGCGATGTTCTTCTTGGTTTAGATTTGTTAAAAAGGCCTGCGTTAGGTTTAGCGCAGGCCTTTTTATGAGCTATTAAATATTTTTGATTAAAGCCTCTTTTACCAACTTTATTGCTGCCATTTATTTGTAAAAATATGCAAAAGCACCGAGCCAAGAATTAGAATTAGCCAAATCATAAATCCCCAGTGATAATGGGCATTGTAAATAAGATCATTGCCCTAGCCACCATGTACCAAATCCGAACCCACCCCAGAAGAAATTAGGGCGGCCTATGCTGCGTTTCTCCTCCTTGCAGTACATTAAGTACAACTGCGTCGTCGTGCCTTGCCTAGCCCGCCCTAATTTTTTCTGGGGTCGCGCAGCGATTTTTTAGCAAATTTGCCGCGCTTCAGACGAATGAAACCGCTCGAAGGCAGACTGGACGTCTTTCAAGAGCGGGTTCGCTCGTATGAAGCCGGCAAACTGGGATAAAAATGGGTTCGGATTATGGGCTCGTGCTTACCCTTGATAATATAGTATAATTGTAACATGTTAATATTTTATCGTCAATATAATACGGTATATATCGAGCCTCTATAGCTAAATAAAATCTTAACTGTAAATAAAGAGGTTAACCAATGACTAACAGCAAATGCTTTTTACAATTAAAATCCACCTTTATGCAGGCTTTTGTAAAAATGCTGCTCTTGCAAATAGCCATAATTTTACCGGCCATTATTTTGCTTTGGCGAGCGCAGGATATTGGCGATAGTTTGCTGCTAATTAATTTTATCTATTTAATCGTGATCTTGATTTTTAGGCGGCAGGAGCTGGCCTCGCTGGGCATCAGCACCGCTGCATTAGCTGCTATACCCTTTGCTTTTATTGCGCAATATGCTTATTTGCTAATTCGCCGGCTAATCAGCCCCGATTTTTCCAATCAACTGCCTTATGAATGGACAAAATTTGCCGATATTCTCAGCGGCTATTTACTATTTTTAGCCACATACACCTTTATTTTAGCCCTCTTAATCAAGGCTTGGTATCAAAAAGAAGCCTGGCTGCAAACTTTTAGCAGATTTTTTATTCTGCAGGTAGGGCTGTTTGCTGCCATGCTACTTATTCGGCGCCTTTATGGTTTTGTTCAATCAAGCCCTGTCGATTATGAGGAACTGGGCTTTAAATTGTTGATTGCTGCACTCATCATTTCGCTGATTTATCTTATTTGGCAAGTAAAAGTTAATTTTAGCGGCACTATTAACTTGGGCTTACCGCTGGCCTTTGCCGTGATGCCCGTGGTATTGCTGGTAAATATTTATAAGCTGATCGCTAATATCGCATCAAGGCTGCTCTATCGTCAGTTTGCGATTCGGCTGCCTGATAATGAGGCTTTATATTATGAGCAAACCATCCTCTATGAGCAGATGCTTAGCTATTATTGCCGCCCCTTAATCATCCTAACTTTGCTGATTTGCCTGGCTTATCACATTGTTAAAAGTAAGCGGAAAACTAATCAAGAAAAGCAAGCCCCAATATAATTGGTCTTTAATTTGAATTATAGTGACGCAAGGCATAGGCTTAGTCTAACATGATATTGTCGATTAGGCGGGTTTGGCCAAAATAGACGGCCACCGCCAATAATGACGGCCGATCTAGGCTTTTTAAAGGCAAAAACGCCTCCCTGTCTACCAGCTCTAAATAATCTAATTTGGCTAGTGGCGCTTGCTTAATCACTTCGTCTACCAGGCTTAATAAGGCCTCGGCATCCTTTTGGCCATGCTTATGGGCATCCTGGGCCCGCTTTAAGCCGCGCGATAGGCATAAGGCCTGCTTGCGCTCGTCATCACTTAAATATACATTGCGCGACGACATGGCCAAACCATCCTCCTCACGCACTATCGGTAGGCCGATAATGTCTATGTTTAGGTTTAAATCCTTAATCATGCGCTTTAGTATCAAAAATTGCTGGGCATCTTTTTTGCCAAAATAAGCGCGATGCGGCTGAATTATATTAAAAAGCTTTAAGCAAATCGTGCATACCCCCCGAAAATGGCCGGGGCGGCTTTTGCCGCAAAGGCGGTTCTCCAGATGCTCGGGGCTTATATATGTAGCATAAGCAGGCGGATAAATATCCTCCGCTTGAGGGCAAAATAGGATATCAATGCCGGCTTTTTCGGCCTTGGCCATATCTGCATCTAAATCCCTAGGATAGCGGTCTAAATCCTCATTGGGGCCAAATTGGCTGGGATTAACAAAAATGGTAGCTACCCTAAAATCCGTTTCCTTAACGGCTTGCTCCATAAGCGAAATATGCCCCTGATGCAAATAACCCATAGTTGGCACTAAGCCAATTTCCAGGCCATTTTGGCGTTTATTTTGGCAAATGCGCTGCATTTGCTCGATACTTGTAATGATTTGCATAGTTTACTCCTTTACCGGCGCTTATTTTTAAATATCTAATTTAAGATGTTCGGGTTTTATTTTGCCTGTTAAACGTAATGGTTGAGCAAAAATCAGGGTTAATCCTGCCGGCAAAATAAAATGGAGCATAATTACACCCAGCCAAACCGAAGGGCTATTGCCCATTGCCAAAAATGTAGAGATCTGACCAACTAAACCGCTGGTACCCATGCCTGCTCCTGTTGGTAAATTTTCCATTTTCCATAAGGTTATCGATAGCGGGCCGGTAATAATGCCTGCTAAAGTGGGCGGAATTAAGATTAAAGGATTGCGTAAAATATTAGGTATTTGCAGCATAGAAGTGCCCAGGCCTTGGGCTAAAAGGCCGCCTAGGCCGTTTTCGCGATAACTAAGTACGGCAAAGCCAATCATTTGGGCGGCGCAGCCGGCGGTGGCAGCGCCTGCTGCTAAGCCCGATAAATCGAGCATAATAGCCAAGGCAGCCGAGGATATCGGCGCGGTTAAAGCCAGCCCCATCAAGGTAGCTACCACAATGCCCATCAATAATGGCTGCAATTCGGTGGCCCACATGATGATATCGCCCAGCCATAGCATAAAGCTGCCAATGGGCATGCCAATAAACATCGCCGCCACATAGCCGATGCCAAAAGTTACCATCGGGGTTATCATAATATCCAATTTGGTTTGTTTAGAGATTAATTTGCCGAACTCCACGCCAAAAATAGTGGCCACAAAAGCACCGGCCGGCCCGCCTAAGCTAGCACCTGCCATGCCGCAAATAACCGAGCTAAACAGCACTAAAGGTGGCGCATTTAATACCGAGGCCACAGCTACGGCAATGGCAGCGCCCATTAAATCCATGGCTAAGCTACCTACGGTTACCAAAATTTCTAAGCCAATTTGTTGGCCAATGGTTTTAATAATCAAGCCTGCTAAAAGTGAAGCAAAAAGCCCTTGCGCCATGGCTGCAAGGGCTTTAAACAAATACCTGTCCAGGCTGAAAACAATATCTTTTTGTTTTAAGAACTGTTTTATTTTAGCCATAATTACCTCTTATAATCGATATTAAAACGTGGTGCATCATCGTCAGTGGATGGGGTAGGGGGCTCGGGATTAGATACTTTAGGCAATACCCGCCCCTCATCATCGGTCATCGGGGCAATTAAAGATGCCGTATCGATAGGAGCTTCCATCGGCGGTTCGCTGGGAGGATTACCCTGATTAGGATCGGGGTTAGGCTCCGGCTCGCCATTCATAATCCGATAGAATTCGGCAGCCTCTAAAGTTTCCTTCTCCATTAGGGCTTCGGCGATGGCATTTAGCTTGTCATTATGCTCGGATAGAATATTTTGGGCACGATTATAGGCATTATCCATCATATTGCGTGCCTCTTTATCGATGGCATAAGCAATTGCTTCGCTATAATTGCGATCTTGAGAAAAATCGCGGCCTAAAAATACTTGTTCTTGCTGCTTACCAAAGGTTAAAGAGCCTAATTCGGTGCTCATACCATAGCGGGTAATCATTTCGCGCACGGTGGCGGTTGCTCTTTCCAAATCGTTTTGGGCGCCGGTAGAAATATCATCTAAGGCTAAAGCTTCAGCAACTCGGCCGCCTAAAAGCATAACAATTTGATCGAGCATATGGCTTTTAGTGGTATAATGACGATCTTCTTTGGGCAAGAGTAGGGTATATCCGCCGGCACGGCCACGTGGGATAATCGAAATCTTATGCAAAGGATCGCTATTAGGTAAATAGTAGGCCACCACGGCATGGCCGGCTTCGTGATAGGCCACCAGCTTTTTCTCTTTATCGCTGATAACCCGCGATTTTTTCTCAGGCCCTGCGATAACTCTTTCCACGGCTTGTTCCATTTCGGTTTGGCCAATTTTCTTTTGATCATGACGAGCTGCTAAAAGCGCAGCTTCATTAAGCACATTGGCTAAATCGGCGCCGGTAAAGCCGGGGGTACGGCGGGCAATTACATCCAAATCTACATTTTCGTCCAAGGGCTTGCCTTTGGCATGAACATCCAAAATTTGCTTACGACCCAGTACATCGGGCGAATCCACGGTAACCTCGCGGTCGAAGCGGCCGGGGCGTAAAAGAGCCGGGTCTAAAATATCGGGGCGATTGGTAGCGGCCATTACAATAATGCCTTCATTGGTGGCAAAGCCGTCCATTTCTACCAATAACTGATTTAAGGTTTGCTCCCTTTCGTCATGGCCACCGCCTAGGCCTGCACCTCTTTGGCGACCCACGGCATCAATTTCGTCGATAAAGATAATGCAGGGGCTATGCTTTTTGGCTTGCTCGAATAAATCGCGCACACGCGAAGCACCCACACCTACAAACATCTCGACAAAGTCGGAGCCGGATATCGAGAAAAAGGGCACACCGGCTTCGCCGGCTACCGCACGGGCTAGCAGGGTTTTACCGCAGCCGGGCGGGCCATAGAGCAATACCCCTTTGGGGATGCGTGCGCCCATGGCATTATATTTGCGCGGATCTTTTAAAAAGCCTACAACTTCTTCTAATTCTTCTTTTACTTCGTCTACCCCGGCCACATCGGCAAAGGTAACTTTTTTGCGATCATCGGTATGCAGCTTGGCACGGGTTTTGCCAAATTGCATAACTTTGCCGCCCGAACCTTGGCTTTGCTGCATTAAAAATAGGAATAAACCCACAATAACCAGCATTGGCAATAAGGTTAGCAGCAAAGAGCTCCACCAAGAGGTGGTAACCGCATCATAATTAACCTGGACATTATTGGCCAGTAAAAATTCAGCGATAGCCGGATCGGCAAAAATAATTGTTTCAAAATCGGTGCCATCGCTCATTAGGCCGGTAATCGAATAACGATTATCCTCGGCAGCGATAGTAACTTCGGTAATTTGTAAAGCCTTAACCGCTGTTGAAAATTCGCTATAATTTAAATTGCGAATTTCGCCCGGGCTATTACCCCAGGTAATAAAGGTTAGAATAATCAATACGATCAGGATAAAAAGGGTCGTATTTTTTAACAAACGATTCAAGCATGGTCTCCTTTCAGGCTTAAAGCCATTCAATTAAGGGTATGTTTTTGGCTAAAAAATTGGCTTAAAGCTAAAAACTATACCTAATACATTATTCTACCATAATTTTTATATTTTTAAAAGGATTTTTATAAAAAAAAATTATTTTTTTTTATAAAAATTGATTAAGGCTAGCAGCGGAGCTTGTTAACAAAGGTTGATATGATTAGTTATATGATTAGTTATAGGTTATTAAACAGCAAACCTATGCCAAGGATTAAAGCAAGGCATAGGTTTGTTATTTTCGAAGGTTGCCTGTAAGGGCTAATTTATTTGCTTAGTTGATTTTACATAAGGGTATATCTTAAATCTTCATTGATTTGGAATAAGGTAAATTGGGCTATAGGCCTATTTGTGAATTCTTTTTCATCGCCATTGGCAAAAACAAATTTAACATCATATTCGTCTGCAGAACCAACAACACCATTGATCATATATTCTCTTTGGAAAGAGCCAACTTGGCCGCTTTCTAAGCTTTCATCTTCTGTTGCATCATAAGGGCCAATCGGTGTTTCAAGCAAATTAGCACCATACTCGGCATCAGTGGCAAGCTTTACATAAAGTTCGGTTAGTTCATTGGGGGTATTATTATAGAACATAATCGGGAATTGTTCCCCGGTTGCAGCGGCTTCTTCAGCAGGTTCTTCTTCGGCAGCAGGCTCTTCTTCGGCAGCTGGCTCTTCTTCGGCAGCTGGTTCTTCTTCGGCAGCAGGTTCTTCTTCGGCTACAGGTTCTTCGGTAACAGCTTCTTCAACAACAGGTTCTTCGGTTGCGGCCGGCTCCTCGCTGCCGCAAGCAGCAAATAGCATGGCAACCATTAAGGCCATTAATAAGATAAGTGTTTTTTTCATTTGAATATCCTCCATTTCAAATACAAATTAGTTTAAGTATTTATCAGTTTTGCCGGATACTAAACAGCAGTAAATCAAATGCATATAACTTTTGGAGCTATATTTTAGGGCAACCTCCGAAAAAATTATATATCTCGCAAAAGTTTTATGCAGCAGAACTGATACCTTATCTAGTATTATACAGCCTATAATTGCAATGCGCATGTGCCAAATGGCACATTTTGCGATGGAAAGATGGAAAATAGAAAGGGGCTGTCGCATTGCGACAGCCCCTTTTATAACTGTTATTGGTCTTTGGCTTGATCTTGAGGGCTGTTTTGGCTTCGCCAAAAGGCGCCGGTTTTAAGCCAATCTTCTTTCCTTGCTGCTTTTATCCGTCAATTTGGATTTGCTTGCTTAGTTTTTT
>CAYJPF010000092.1:0-10718 GCA_964372025.1 uncultured Peptococcaceae bacterium
AAAAGATTAAGACCTTTGCTTTTTGAAAAAAGCAAAAGCAAAAACTTTTAGAAAATTTTGGGGCTTGCTTCTGCTAAACATTATCCGCGCAACATCTCTAAAAAGGCAGCCAGGGCATCACTGTTACTGCTGCCCAATTGTAAACTGCTATTTGCTGCCTTAGAATTACTGCTTGTAGTTGTGGCTTGCTTTTGCATTAATTGATAAATATCCAATAAATACTGCCATGCCTCATCCCTTTGGCTTTGATCCTGCTTAGCAGCAAATTGATTTTCTTGAATAGCACTGTCAAGCAGCATTTGAGCCTGCTCACGACTCTCATTTTGCATTTTTAAAGCCAAATCCGAAACCGCCGTCAGCAAATCCCTGTCAACCGCCTGCTGTGCATCCATAGCCAAAGCTTGACCATATAAACTATTATAAAGACCGGCCCGATCTAAATTCTGCGCCATATCCACCGCAGTTTGCTCATATAAATTCTGATATTGCGGCGTTAAAGCATCCCTCGATTGACTCATAGCCTCCTCATAGCTGATAATATCCCGCATATAACTTTGGGGATTTACCTCGCGATAACTGGATCTGCCGGAAGAAATTTGCTTTAAGGTATCACTTAATTCGCGCAATAAATCATCATTATTGCTAATAGGTTGCTTCTTGGTATCCAGCTCTTTGGTAACACTATACCGATCCGATGCCGATGTCGAATTGGATTCGTCCTTCTGCGTAATTACTCTTTTGCCGTCTACCATTCTAACTATATAATGAGTCATAAGTTACCTCCTCCTGTTCAGTTGTTTGCTTATATAGCTGATGACCAAAAACCGCCATAGCCGCAGCTAATACCCCTTGCACCAGAGCATTTACCGTTAAGCCTAAAATGGCCAAACCGCCACCTGCACCGGCTAATAATAGCAACCAGGGGATAAGCCAATCGGCAATTTTGGGGGTTGCTTTTAAAAGCTTGCCAATAAACAGCAAAACCGGCACCAAAATTAATACTTGTTCGATAAGGAATTCTTTGATTAAATCTGTCATATTATCCCTCCTTAACTATTGGTAAAATACAGCTACTATTCATGACGATAAACGCAACCTTTAATCTGTTCTTCTACTTTAATCATTCTTTCAACCAGATTATTATGCTTGGCTACTTTAAATTCTAGCTGCTCTAAGCGATGAACCACCAGCTTATTAGTGGCTAAAATGCCAAAAACCGAGCCAAAAACAGTTCCTAAAAAGGCAATTGCCGCTACAATAATCGTACTATCGATTGCTGTATTCATAAGCCCCTCCTATTCATACTGCAAGTAAATGCTACCCGATGGCAAAGCGCTATAATTGGCTGTCATATCAGCCGTCCCTGCATAAATACGCCTGGCCTCGGGATTAGAGATATTCTCGCCCACCCTTGGCAATAATTGGCCGCTAAAGGTTTTATCACCGGCTATGGTTTGGCTGCTTGTACTTAAAATACCGGCTGCCGATGCACTTGCTAAAGGCAAATTATTGCTGCTAACTTTGGCAGCATTATCCAAGCCGGCAACCCCATTAGCCTGCCCTTTAGAGCTTAAAGGCACCGAGGCTGCCTTAGCTGCTGCTAAAGTAGCTGCATCCATTTGCTCGGCTTCTACTATGCTAATAAAATCACCACCGGCAATACTGCGTGCCTGCTCGGCATAGTATTTGGCATTATCGGTAGCCTCGCCGGCACGGCTGCCGCTATCACCGCTGGCATAGCTGCGTGCTAAAAGGGCATTGGCATCACTAGTCGTGGCAGCAGTTTGGGCGCTATTGCGGGCAGCTTGTCCGGCGCTTAAATCGGCAGCAATATCGCTAACTGCTTGCTCAATATAATTGATATCATTAGCCACATTCTGCTCAATTTGGCTTAAGGATGCCGCCGAAGCCGCCGCCGCTTGCATAGCAGCCTCGGCCTGCTCGGTATAGCCGCTTAGTTCACTAATCACTTCGGCCTTTAAATTAGCCAAACCCACACTTTGCGCCCTTAATTCGGCCGTTACCGTTTTGGTGGAATTACCCTGGCTGCTAAAGCTAATTTGATTACTATTATCAAAATTATAGATATTTAGCAAGCTGGTAATATCGGTTTGGCTACTACTGCCATCGATATTGGTGATTTGCAAATAAATATTTTCACCATTTTCCACCAAAGCAAAATTGGCAGGGATTTTTTCCAAGGCCGTATCAAAACTTTGAGAGCTACCATCCTTTTTGGCAATTTGCCATACGCCATTATCAAGATCCACCGTAATATTGGCCACCAAATCTTTAATTTCCTGGCTAAGTAGGCTTTCGATTTCGCTTTTAGTATAGCGATTAGCCAATTTATTACTGATATCGGCTAAAAGCATGGCTACCGTTTGGCCGCTTAAGCCCTCGATTTCGGCATTAATACTATTGGCGCCTTGATTGGCCCAGTTAATAATACTTTCAAAATTAGCCATTAATTTAGGTGCCGAAGAGCGCTGGCCATCTTGCAAATTATAAGGTAAATTAATTAGGCTCATCTTAACCATCCTTTCTTAGCTACGGCTTATATAAGTTAAAGCATTTATGCAAGCGGTAGCTAACTGTAAATATCCACCTTTTGAATACGCTCGCGGCTACCTCTTGGGCGCTTATTTTTATATAGGCAGGCCAAGCCATAAATCAAAAGCGGCTCGCCTACTAACTGACCACTAACTTCATCCAATTTCAGATAATCATTAATAAAAATAATCTGCAAGCGCTTAGCCTTTTTACCCAGGCTAATTTCCTTAACAATGGTATCCTGCCAGCCCCAATTATTCGAGCCCAGCTCATTTTTGTCATAAACCAAGCTTTCGTCAAAGCTAATCGAAAAACTTTGCTCATTATAATCGGCCTTAGCAATTACAATTAAGTTTGTGCTGGCATCTTGATATTGCCTGGCAGCAATTTGCAGTCTTTTAATCGCCGCATCAACCACCATATAGCCGCTAATATCAAAGCCTTTGGTGGCAGCACGCATCATAATTGATTTAGGCTGGCCATTATCCAAGCTGATATAGTTATAGCTATTATCATCATATTTAAGAATATAGCCATTAGCACAACCTAAAAACAAAGCTTTTTCCTGCAAGGCGGTAGAAAAACAATTATATTCCTGATTATAAGGGCCAAAAAAGGCTTTTTGATCAAGATAATAGCGATATTCTAATTGCTGCTGCTCTTTATGCAGGCTTAGATAATAAACCCCATTCCAGACACAGGCTTGAGCAAAATCCGCCTTATAATTGATTAAAGTTTCCGATAGCAGGCCATTGCTGATATTAGTGGCGGCAATCGCAATGCTCATATTAGGAATACGCAGGCTATACAGGCCATCTACCCCCAAATAAAAAACCGCATTATCCACTTTTTGCACAGTTTTTGGGTAAGAAGTACCGCTATTTACATTAAGCTCGATTAAAGAGATATCGCTGCCGCCGGCAAAATCCCAGCCGCTTAAGTAATGAACCGTACGCTCTTTAAAGATCAAAAGCCCTTCCTGAAAGGCATGCAAAGCGGTGATATAATCGGCATCTTTGGTATTGATATTGATGATATTGGTAGCGGCCAAGCTATTGGGGCTACCGATATCGCTAAAAATCAATTCCGAGCTACCGGCCGCTGCATAAAACCAGCGGCTACCTCTTTGCGCTACCAAGGTAGATTTACTTACCTTTTGCCAAACCTCTTGATCGGCGGCAGTGGGATTAGTTTTGCTTAAATTGATGATGCTGATATTTTCACCATCATAGCTACGCATATTTTGACCATCCAGCCACCATAATTTATAGCCATGAATAAACCAATCCTTGATTAAGCCTAAATTAGCGGATTTTAGCTGCCAGCTTTGATTATCCAGCAGGCAGTATAGGCTATCATCGCTAAAAGCCAAGGTTTGTTTGGGCAAATCTGCCGGTTTAAATTCTAGCAAAGCCCTAATCATAATTCCGGCCGGCAAGCGCGGCAAAGCAATAGTTGTACCGCGGGCCTTAGCTAAGCCCACCCCCTCGCCGGGCACGGTATTTTGGGCTTCGGCCAATTGATTATCTTGCATCTGATCATTGGCAACCTCGGCTAAGCCGCCGGAAAAATCTCGGTATTGCCTTAAAATTTTTGCCAAATTAAGCCCCCCTATTCAATTTGCCAATTTTGCGGCTCGCTTTCATTAAAAGAAAGCATGGCACGCCTTAAATTTTTGCCCTGCAAATAATAGGCCATCCACTTATTGCCATGCATACTTTCCTCATTATCGCCTTCACTTTCCCGATCCCAGTAGCGGGCGGCGGCAAATAAAGGCAATAAATCATGAAGCAAAATCGGCAAATCGCAAACCTGATCGCCCTCATCACCATTAAATGGGCTGGGCAATTGTGGCAAGCGGCAATCTAAGGCCAAATCCAGGGCTGCTTCATTAAGCCAAATAGCCAAATCGGCATTATCCACCTCATTATTGCTTAAGGTATGGGTTTCGAAGCTTTTTTTCAATTCACTAAAGGTTTTAGCTACAATTTCACTCATTATTATCACCTACTTTTGGCTTTTTTGCAGGCTTGACAGTCTTTTTAGGCAATGGCGGCTCGGCGGCTGCAATTTGCTTTAAAACCAGCATAGCCTGCTCCTTGGCCTCAATTTGCAATTGTTCAGCAGTGGGCACGGCAAAAAACAAATTATTAAAATCGGCATGTTTTTTTAAAAGCTCAATTTCTTGCCGATTAGCCGTTTGATACCCTTCGATATTATCGATAAAAATAATTTTATCCTCAGCCAAACCAATACTATAATTGGCGGCGCGCGCTATAAATCTTTGCATAAGTTACCTCCTGCTGCCTAAAGTTTAGGGCTTTGCCCCAAAGCAATATTTTTACTTTGGGGCAAAACCGCTTTATTCTTTAGCAAACATTAGTTTAATAAGCGCCGGTGATTAAAACATGAGCTTTGGGGCACTTAAATTCTAAGGAGCATTCGGTTAAATACTCATCGATGATACCATCGGTATCGGGCGGTTGAATATTTACATTTAGCTTGGTATCACGCCCTTCTAAATGGCAATAACGCACATAATCCAAATCGATAACCATACCATAATTGCTATAAGTGGGGCCGGCTAATAAGCGATCATAAGTAACTCTTAAGCTACCATAGCTGGTAATAAGCTCGCGCACATTAAGGCCATAAACCTTATCTTTACCAACTTGGGTTACTAAATTATCGGCAGCCCAGCTATTGATGGCCGCATATAATTTGGGGCCGGCAATAAGCAATTTTTTATTGCTACCATGCAAAAAGGCCTGGTAAGCAACACGCTCATCAAAATTCTTATAAGTAAGGGTAGCCGAGCTTTGATTAAAAGCAACCACATTGCCCTCGCTGATAAAGGATATCATCCCGCCCATGGTACGGCGCACGGTAGAACCGCTGGTATCTTCTTTGCGCTGGCCAAAATACATGGCCATGGCAATATCACGCTTATGCTCTTGCAAGGCTTTACGGCGCTGATAATTGCGATCCTTGCCGCCATATAAACGGCTGGCAGCCTCGGTATTGGATAAAGCAACCGGGGTACGGAAAATCTGGCTATAATTATACTTGGCCGTTTCCAGGGTACTTTTAGCACCACGATCCGAGCTATTTTCGGGCATGGCCGAGCCTAAGTTTAGGATTTGCGAACCACTGGCAATCGAGCTTGCCGCATCGCCTGCGCCATAGCCACGGATAACGGTTAAATCATTGCCATTGATACCGGTAATCAAAACATTTTCGCCCACGCTGGGGATATTAAGCAAATCGCCTGCTCTAAAAATCGAGCCATCATTCACCTTTAAAGTGGTATTAGAGGCGGAAGCTATAGCTGCACTTAAAGTGCCGCTATTGGCTAAAAGCTCGTCCTCCAGCCATTCGGCCTTGGGGCTATGCAGCACCCTAACACTGCCTTGCAGTTTTTTTAACACGGTGATAAAAGGGCCAATTTGCGGATCTTGCAATGCAATTTGGTCGGCCATATCCACCACACAACGTTTGCTATTGATATTAGTTGTTGTTCTTACGCCATCAATAATTGCCATAATAATTCCTCCTTATAAATAGTTTATTGCCAATCATTTTTAACTACTTGGGCAATATCGGCAGCAATTTGCTCCTCGGCCGATAATTGCAAGGCAGCCCCGCGGCCATGGCCGGAGCTTGCGTCTAAGCCCAGCTTATTAGCACTGGCCGCAGTCAAACCTTCGGCACGCCCGGCAGCTAAAGCAGCATCAAGGGCAGCCTGCTTAATAGCAGGCGGAGCTCCATAACGTGCCTGCGAAGCCAATTGCATCATCCTAGATGGGCTTTTGCGCCATAAGCTGGGATCGCCAAATTCATGAGCAATCTCAACCATTTGCCGCAAAAGCAATTTGCGCTCGGCCATCGATGCCAATTCCGGCCAAGCCTGCTGATGCTGATTAAAGGCCTGCTCCAACTCATTATCCAAACGCTTCTCGGTCATTTCCTGCAAAATTGGCCTTAGCAATTGGCCGGCCGCATTTACCCGTTTGGCATCGTCGGCGGCCTTGGCGGCCTGCCGTAGCAAATCGCTTAAGCCCTGCCGATCAAGCTCCATATTCTGCTTAGCTGCAGCAGCATCGTCAATTTCGGCAGTTTGCCCAATATCGGCATTGGCAGCAGCATCCACATTATCAGCAGTATCAGCATTATCAGCAATAATACCATCAGCGCTTGGTTCGGCTTCGGTATCGGTTGGCGGTTCCGGCCATTCGCTGCTTTGGGTATCGGCCAAAACTTCCTGTTCGGCACCCAAAGCTTGGGCAAATTCGGTTTCTTCGCCAATTTCGCTTAAAAGCCCCGCTTGTTCCAGGCTTTGATTATCCAAAGCCAAGTTGTCTTGCCAATCATCGTACATAGTCTAACCTCCTTTAAATTATTTATTGCTGCTCGGATGCTTCCAAGCAGACAAGAATTTCCTCATAAGCGGCCAACTCGGCCTGTAAGCGCAATACTTCTTCCCAATCTTGGGCAAAGCGTAAACGACGGGAATAACCAACAATTTTCTCCAGCAAAAAAGCTCTAAACCAACAAAACCAATCGCCGCCTTTAATTTCGGCCAACTGACGCTCGGCGCGTGCTTTTAAATCATCCATTTACTTATCCTCCTTAAAAAAGATTGCCAAAACGGTAAATTTAATTTATAATAGGTAGTAGCTTTAAGTAGTGTATTAAAAAAGTAGAGGTTATTATGAAATATAAAATTATCTTATTGCTGATATTAGTGTTTAGCTTTGGCTTACTTTGCGCCTGCCAAGATCAGGCCGATGAGCAGGTTGCGGATACAGCCGAGCCAAGTTTAGCCAATCCCCAAGAGCCATCGGAGCAAGCAGATACCGCTACCGAGCAAACAAATCCCGAGCAAGAAGGCAGCCAAACTGCCCAAGAATGGCAATTATATAATGAAGATTTGCAATTGGCCCTAAACGAAGCGATGGCCAATACCGCAGATATCAATGCCCCTTATCATGTTTTGCAATTATTATTGATGTATAAGGGCTTAATTCCCGATAGCTTAATTGCTCAATTTTTGGATTATCATCAAGAGCTTTGTGCCCAAATTTATTGTAGCCGCCAATGGCAGCAAATTGCAGAGCAAGAAAGTAGCCTTGATGCCGCTGCATGGCAGCAATTGGTAACCGATTTTGAGGCCGGCTGCCCAAATTCGCCCCATGATAGCAGTTTAAGCCAAGAATTTGCCGCTTTAAGCAATGAAGATTTAGCCAATAATTTTTTCCTGATCATGGACGATGGCGATATCAACAAGCCGGTTAGCGATTTAGTGGCGATAGAGCAAATATTGGGGGCGGCCATTAATTATGGGATGAGCGAATATATTGCTTTAAAAATCGATTACCCCAGCTACAACCTAATCCTAGACCAACAAGTTAGCAATTGGGATAATTTAATTAACACCCTAACCGTATATTATGATTTTATTCAAATCTGGCCGGAGCATATTATGATCGACAGCCTAAAGGCCGAGTTTAATTATCTGTACAATATTTATATTGGCTATATCAATTTGGCCAATAGCCCCACCATAGACGGCGAATTATTAAGTAATGATGCAGCCCAAAGCTATGCTGATTTTCTTGCCGGTGATAGCAGCTCAATGCTAATTACCGATATCAGTGAATTAAACACGGCCTGGCTAAATGCCGAAAATATACTTACCCCCCAGGTACACGAATTAATTGAAGGTTTGGCCAATCCTTTTACAATTTAGCTGCGCTGTTTAGTGTTTAGATAAGCGCATTAAATCGGCAATCAGCATATTCAATTGCTGATTATTATCAGGCAAAGCCGCCTTAGGCGCAGCTAAATCAGCTGTTGAAGGCAATAAGTTATGATTATTATTATCTTGTCCTAATTCTATTTGGGGCAAGATTTTTTCTGCGCCTTTAATTTCCAAAGCTTCGAGCAAAAGCTCCATAAAATTGATTCTGGCTTGTTCATCTTGGCTATAAAGACTATCTTTGGCCAAAAGCGCATAAGCTTGTAAAAGGCGTTCTCTTTGCAGTTCCCGGTTAGCCATGCCATCGATGGCGCTGCCGCAATAAACAATATCATAGCTGCCGCCTAAAATTAGAGGATTAATAGTTAATAATTGGCCTCCCTGTTTATCGCCCACAACCCTGATTATTCTTTCGGCTGTTAAAAATTGTTGATTTAAAGCTACACATTTATGAGCAATGGGCAGCAAAATCCCCTCCTCTACAGCCAAGCTAATATCATGAAAGCGCAAAGAAGCATTGCTATCTTTTGTCCTGGTAGAGGTTGCAGTTTCTTTAGAATTGCTTAAACCCATTACAATATCATGGCAGCCGGTAACATCGCGCATATCCTGTTTTATGGCCTCTTCGCTGGCAAAAGCAGCAGCCGGCAATTGCTGTACATTAATTTCGGCTATATCGTTCATATCGGCAATTTGAATAATACCATTTTGGCGCCATTTCAAATCATTTTGGCTAATGCCACTACCACGGCGCACCTTCCACATGCGGCGCAAAGTCATCGAATTATAATCGATTCTTTGATTGCGATTGGTATTCAATTCATCCTGCAATTGTTGGCACATTTCGGGCACACCCATGCCATAGAACTCGCCGTTTAGGTTTTGATAGCAGCATTTATCATAAGGCTTTAGGCCATGCCAAAAGGGGTTTGGCTCATCTAAAGCCATAATTTTGCGATTAATAATTACCGCATGCCGATCATCCTGCCAATAGTGATGCACCAGATATAAAGCGCCTTGGCCATATTCATTTTCCTGCTCATAGTTGGCCATATTATGTTTTTTGCGGCTGGCAGTTTCGGGGTCGGCAACGGGCTCTAGCTTGCTAAAGTCGATTTGATAATTATTTTCGGCCACCATTTTTTCTAATTGGGCACGGGTTTGATATTCGGTATGGCCACAATAACGGGCATCATTAATATTGGCGGCAATCGGGTCGACAAAAAAGTCGAACAGGTCGATATTTTTGATAAAAGGGTCATCATAAACCACTGTATCGCTTTCGATAATTTGGCGTTTAGCGATGGAATAGGGCTGGCCATTTTGCTCATCATAGATAATACCTTGCTCATCCTGCAGTTGCTGTTGTTGATAAAAAGGCCGCTTTATTTTACGCTTTTGCAATTGCCAACCGGTGTAACAAATAGCCGTACCGTACACGATTAAGGATTGCAAAAGATCATTACCGATTACCCGTTTTAGGCCAATTCTTTCATTAAGTTGCCAGTCGAGTAAATTTTGCAAAAGCTCGGCTTGTTCACTATCATTACCTTCTAAGGGCAAAACCGAAACAAAAGGCCGATTACTAAATAAGCTATCCCTTAAACGGGCCTGAATAACTGCGCATTGCATAAATGTATAAGGTGTATAAATATTACTACCATCCCTAATTTCTTGTGCCTGAAAGCGAAAGATATGATAATATTTTTGCCAATTATCTTCAAAGTTTATCCTCCGTTTTTCTTCGGCTGCTTCAATTCTGGCCATAATTTCCCTAAAGCCATGATTATTTTTTACTTTCATCCAAAACCCTCCTTTGGTATACTAAAGCGCTGTTACATAAAATTATTATTTCAAACCGCTAGTAGTATAGTATCAAAATAAGCAAGGCAAATTCTGCCTTTTGATTGGCCAAAAGTTAAAATATTATCAAAATATAGCAAAAAACAGTTGCAATAAAAAAAATATACAGTATTGTCTAAATATTTTAGCAAAAAGTATTGACTTTTATACAAATTCATTTTATAGTATATATAGCGTATAAATCATAGTTACAAAAAGGCTATGTTTTAGATAATTTAACAATAAAAAAAAAGGAGTGTACAATTATGGAAAAGAACATTTATTTGGCTGATGGTAAAAGCGAGCAGGAGCAAACAAGCAGTAGTTTTAAAGCCGAACATTTTAATGCTCACACTACCTTAGACGAAAAGTATGATCAAGAGCATGGAGCTTGGCAGGAGATTTCGATGGAGTGGCCGGAATAGTAGCAATAAAGTAACAAAAAGTATTGTCCAAAAGTTTTAATCAATTTTTTTCAAAAAATTGCGGGGATATTAGGGGCGGAGCCCCTAAGCACGAACCGATAATCCGAACCCATTTTTATCCCAGTTTGCCGGCTTCATAC